>VHAW01000012.1 GCA_016872225.1 Sphingomonadales bacterium
TCCCATAAGTGACCGCTCATGGGCAGGCCCGTCCATGGTCCCCATACATAGCCCAAGAGATAAGCTAACAACAAGCTTATCAAAAAGGATGGCGCCGCTACCCCGGCCATGGACAAACCCATGAGCAGCGATCGAATCCAGCCGGAACGGGTATAAGCCGCCAAGGTGCCCATTGTAATCCCTATCAACGTAGCCAGCACCATGGCCGCAACCGCCAAAACCAGGGTTCCCCCAAAAGCATCGACCACCATGGTCACCACATCGCGCCGGCTTTGATAGGATTTGCCCAAATAGGGGAACTTGAGGTACAGCGCCTTGGATTGGCTCCAAGGAAGCAAGACCAGGGACCGGATCGGGGCTTTCTCGCGCTGATGCACCGACAAAGGGGATAAATCATTCAAAAAATGGAAATAGCGTTGACCCCAAGGTAAATCCAATCCCAGTTCGGCCCGAATTTCTTGGAGAGTCTCAGGATCTGATCGTTGACCCAAAGTCATTTGGGCAGAATCTGCAGGCAACACATAAAACAACACAAAGACCATCGAGGCCAAACCCCATAACACCATGAGGGCGTGCAAGGATCTTTGCCAAAGCCAGGTCTTGGTGAGCCTACGAATCCAGCCTAAGCTCATCTCAAAGCGTTTCAAATCCAAAGGTTATCCACTTGCAACAATTCTCAGAGAGCCTGTCCAAAGGGCTCTAGGGCTGTAAGCCGGTCAATGCCGCCAAGGCCTTGGCATCCGGGAAAGTTCTGGAGGGGTAGAGTGCCGTCACGGTTCCTTTACGGAGGACCATAAGCCCGGGATTGGAGCGCATCATGGTCTTCAAGACCGTTGCATCACACTGATAGAAAGGCCATTGCGAAGCACCGTATTGGGTCATAAAGGACTCAATCGCTTCCTTGCCGCTGCCGGTCAAAATCGCAATCCGAACATCACGACTGCGGGCCCATGCCAAAGCGCCAGCCACCTTGATCCACGCATCCCCGGAGGCCTTGTCCAAAAAGGGAGAGATCACCAAGAGGCAATGTTCTGCTTGCAGAAAATCATCCGTATAAGCATTCCCGTTGAGATCGCTTATGACAAAATCATGGATAGGACGTTTATAACCTTTACTTACCAGTTCATCTTTTCGACTAACCAATACCGCTTTCTCGCCATAGGCTTTTTTAAGATCCTCAATCTCTATCTCAGTGTAAGCTCCAATCTTTCCATCCACTCGATAATAATATGTATGCTTATAAACATCGATGGGGGCATCTTTTGGAATGGCCATGCCTTCAGGCAAATTCTTCCCAACGGCATAAGGCCTGAAATCCAAATAGGGCAAATTATTCCAGGTATAAAAAGCAAATCCCATGGTAGCGATTGCAGTTAAGCCCACCATAAACGACCCCAAAAAAGCAGGACCCCGTGGGCGAATGGATTTGCGGTTGATGGCCAATAACACGATCATCCCCAGCAAGACAACATCCTTGGAGAAGCTCTGCCAAGGGGTTAAATGGATAAAATCGCCAAAACACCCGCATTCAGTCACTTTATTGAACCATGCCGAATAAAAGGTCAAAAAGGTGAAAAACAGAATCATGGCCAAGAGCCACCATATCACCGCCCTGGTCTTCCAACCCATCCACAAGGCCATGCCCAAGACCACCTCTAGCACACAAATAGCAATTGCCATTCCTGTAGCAAGGGGGCTCATAAATTCAGTTTTAAAAACAACGAAATACTCTTCCAACTTGTACCCGAAACCCAGTGGATCGTTGGCCTTGATAAGGCCCGAAAAAATAAACAAAGCACCGGTCAGGAATCTTAAGAAAGGAACCAATATTTTCATGGCATGCGATTATGGGTTTTTGGATTGTTCGTCGTGACGAATCAGAGCGAAAACGGCGTAATTAATAATATCCCGATAACCACCTTCCACCCCTTCGCTCACCATGGCCTGACCACCATTGTCTTCGATTTGCTTGATTCTTAGCAATTTGACGAGGATCATGTCGGTCAACGACGAGGGTCGCATTTCGCGCCAAGCCTCGCCGTAGTCGTGGTTCTTGTTGGCCAGAAGGGAACGGTTAGCGGCTACCTGGAGGTCAAATTGATGCAAGGTGTCTTGCAAGGCCAAATTCGAGGGAGAATCCAAGAAATCTTCGGAAGGCACACCCAAATCCACTTGAATCAAGGTCATAATACTGTAATTGATTAGCCCGATAAATTCAGGCCTTACGCCTTCTTCTACCTTGTGCGTTCCACTGAATTCAATATTACGAATTCGGCAGGCCTTAATATAAAGTTGATCGGTGAAGGAAGGAAGTCTATTGATCCTCCAAGAAGTCCCATAATCGCGAGTTTTAGCTTCGAACAAATCTCGGCATTCTGCAAGGATAGCATCATATTCCAAAAGGGTTTTCATGAGGCGCTGTGGAGGTAAATTTACGCAATGAAGACGCATTCTACCCTTTCGCTGGTCTGCAAGGGCAGCTTACTTCTACTGGATCGACCCCGGATCATGGGGATTATCAATCTAACAGAGGATTCTTTCTATGCAGCCAGTCGCGTCAGGGATAACCAGCAAGCCATCGTGGACCGTGCGGGAATGATATTGGATGCAGGAGCTGACCTTCTGGACCTGGGGGCTTGTTCGACAAGGCCTGGAGCCAGTCCTGTGGATCCCGCCTTGGAAACTGAACGCATCGTGGCCAGCGTTGCAGGCATTCTGGACCATTTCCCAAAGGCGTTGATCTCCATCGATACGTACCGAGCAGATGTGGCCAAGGCAGGCATCATGGCCGGAGCTAGCATGATCAACGATATTGCCGGCGGCACCTTAGATCCTGCCATGCATCCCACGGTGCTGGAACTTCAAGTACCTTACATTCTTGGGCATTTGCGGGGAAACCCTGCCACCATGCAGTCCCTCACCGATTACAAAGACGTTACAGCAGAAGTTTTCGAATCTCTCCTATCCACGGCAATTCAGCTTCAAAATCAAGGAGCAAAAGATATTGTTCTGGACCCCTGTTTTGGTTTTGCCAAAACCCGCGAACAAAATTTTGAAATCTTGGCGAACCTTCGACACTTGACCCGATTCGGTTTTCCGGTTATGGCAGGTATATCACGAAAATCCATGGTTTACAAAACCCTAAATATTAATCCCGAAGAAGCCCTTAACGGTTCTTCGGTATTGCATACCATCGCTTTGACGCAAGGGGCAACCCTGCTTAGAGTGCATGATGTTATGGAAGCAGTTCAATGCGTGCGGCTCTGGCAAGAGATGCCGTCTTTGCACCCCGTTGATCCGTTGCGATAATACAATTCCAACTAATCTTTATCACGCCATATTCAATCAACCGCACCATGCAAGAAGCTCCACAATCCTGGATGAATTGGCATAACTTGTTGGACTGGACCCTCGTGGCCATCCTGCTTGCTTTGGCTTGGCGCCTTATTCGAGGTAGTTTGGTGGTTTACCTGCTGGTCGGGGTTGTGGCCTTCAATTTGCTTTTCCGATTGGGAAAATGGTTGGAGCTGCCTCTCTTTTCCACCCTCTTAGAACAGTTTGTGGGGCTGGGCGTTCTCGCTTTAATCATCGTCTTTCAGCCTGAAATCCGGAAATTTCTCTTGATGATTGGGCGAAATGCGGAGCCATCCAAATTAGGCAAGTTGGGCAGACTGATAGACAGCGATGCCTCCGGCGCAGACGATAATCAAGACTGGATTCGGGCTGTCGCCGAAACCTGTGCAAAACTATCGGAAACGCGAACTGGTGCGTTGATGGTCATCGCCAGAACCTCAGAACTGAAAATCTTTGCGTTAAGCGGCATTTCTATGAACGCAATAGTCAGCACCGCCTTACTCGAAGCCATTTTTCGCAAAGAATCTCCCCTGCACGACGGTGCTGTCATTCTCGCCAAAGGCCGTATCCAAGCCGCATCATGCGTTCTGCCTTTGGACGAACATCACACCATGCCTTCCTCCGGTCAAGGCATGCGCCATAAAGCTGCCTTAAGCATGAGCGAGCAAACGGATGCATTAGTGGTCCTCGTTTCGGAAGAAACCGGTCATATCGTGGTTGCAGACAATGGGGAATTTAGTGATCCATTAACACCCAACGATCTCATGCATCGTATCAGCAAGACCTTGTAATTTAATTCTTGAACGCGTGACGGCATGATCTGCCGGTCGACTCAACGGCGAAATGCCTTCAACCTCCTTTACGAATCTTCTGTAACAATTCCTCATCACTAAGCCCCAACAATTCCCTCATCACTTTAGCTTGCGGGGCTAAACTATCGGTTGGGTATTCCTCCAACAATCGATCCAAGTAAAATTCCGCCGAAGCTTTATTGTTCAAATCTTCGTTGAAAATCAAAGCATTGTGGAATAATGCCGAAGCAGCCAAATCATGTTGGGGATAAGCATCGGTCAAGGCCCTGCCGCATTCAATCGCCTGGGGATAGGAACCTGCTGCACGGAAAGCCTTGGCCGCTTTCCACAAAGCCACTGGGGCATAAGCTGTATTTCGATAGCCGTTTGCCAATTCCACACAAACTGTTCCCAAGGAATCCAAGACTTTTTCGTTGTTATTGACTGCCAAAGAATCTTTGGCCAAGACCCTTTCGAGGGAATCGATGCGAGATCGCAAAAGCTCCAACCGCAAGCTTGAATCTTTAGCAGCACCATGGTCAAAATCCGCAGATGTTTTGAGCTCTTGACCGCAGGCGCCAATGAAACCTACCAGCAGACCCGAATAGACGAATTGGCTAATCTTCAATTTTGGTTTCATGGGATTATGGAGTTAAGCATTCAATTCAATGACCTTGCAGTCTTGAAGACAGGATGACATAAGGACCTGGACGCGATCAGAGTCAGTATCGGTCAGGAAAACACGGATGCCCTCTTGGGTCAAAGCCTGCATGGCAGTGGTGAGCCCAAGAAGCCTGCTTTGATCCAACTTTTCGAAAACATCATCCACCAACAAATAAACAAAGGCCTTTCCGCTCTGCACAAAATACCGGCATTGAGCAAGCTTAAGCGCTAAGACCAGGGATTTGCGTTGCCCTTGCGATGCATAGCGTTTGACGGATTGTCCTTTAAGTAGAAATTCAACATCGTCCCTTTGGGTCCCCCACAAGGTTAGGCCGGCCTCCAGCTCTTTGCTCAAATTCGGCCTTTGTTCTTGTTGCCGATAAACCTCCCAATCGCTGAGGTATCGAAGCTGTACCGGTTCGCTGAGTCCAGCCATTTCGGCATAGAATGCTTCCACATGAGGCCTATAATCGACCAACCACTGCGTTCTCGCATGGTAAATGGCTTCATGGCATAAGGCCAATTCTTGATCGTAAAGGCTGACCAATGCCTCATCCGGCCACCTAGAAGGTCCTGCGGCTTTGAGCAAGGCATTGCGCTGCCCCAAGAAATGATCCCTGCGAAACAACCTGCCCACATAATCCGGACAAACCTGGGCCAACATCATGTCCAACCACTTGCGGCGGTCCGTACTTCCCCCCTCAATAAGCAACAGATCCCCGGGTGTCACCATCACCGCGGGGAATTTACCGAGATGCTCACTCATTCGTTTGTAGGGGATATCGTCCAATGCTAATTCTTTGGGGGATCCGGGTTTGAAAATCACGGTCACCTTACCGCCCTGCCTAGGTTGTTCAAGTGGTCCGTTAGTTCTGAAATGACCTTCGATACGAAACCCCCTTTGCCCGAAACGTACCAGCTGACCATCCTGCCGGGTGAAATAGCTGCGTCCCAGGCATAAATAATGAATGGCATCCAGCAAATTGGTTTTGCCACAACCGTTAGGACCCGTAAAGGCCACCCAATCGGCATCCAAAATCAATTCCCGGCTTTGTTCAAGGCGAAAATCAAGGACTTGAAGGCGGTGCAAGTTCACTTTAGATGACGTTTAAGTAGACTTGGTGGGGTTGTATATTAGCGCCTCTTTCGACAAAACCATGTCCTCTACGCAAATATCCCCCGAACAGGCTCATAAATGGCTTGAATCGATGCTTTTGATGAGGCGCTTTGAAGAAAAATGTGCCCAACTCTACGGTCAGCAGAAAATCAAGGGCTTCTGCCACCTGTACATTGGTCAAGAGGCGGTGGTGACTGGAACATATTCAGCCATTACCCCGGAGGATTCCGTAATCACGGCCTACCGCGACCACGGGCACGCTCTGGCATGCGGTCTCAGCCCCGAATCCATTATGGCTGAGCTTTACGGCAAAGCCACGGGCTGCTCCAAAGGCAAAGGGGGATCCATGCACTTGTTCAGCAAAGAACATCGATTCTTCGGGGGTCACGGCATTGTGGGCGGGCAGGTTCCGTTGGGAGCGGGCATTGCCTTTGCTGAAAAATACCTGGGGACCGGCAAGGTCAACATTTGTTTTATGGGGGACGGCGCGGTCCGACAAGGAGCCCTGCACGAGACCTTCAATATGGCGATGTTATGGAATCTGCCAGTGGTTTTTGTGATCGAAAACAACGGCTACGCCATGGGTACCTCTGTCGAACGTACCACCAACGTTTTGGACTTATACCAAATTGGTCTTTCTTACCAAATGCCTTCGGAGGCAGTAGACGGGATGAATGTGGTGACCGTACACAATGCCATGACCAAAGCAGTGGCCAAAGCCCGCAATGGAGAAGGTCCCACGCTGCTCGAAATCCGCACCTACCGGTATAGAGGGCATTCCATGAGCGATCCCGCTAAATACCGCACCAAAGAAGAAGTCGAAGCTTACCGCAACCAAGACCCCATCGAACAGCTCAAATCCTGGATGTTGGAAAATAATCACCTCACGGACAAGACCTACGTAGCTTTGGAAGAGAAAATCGAAGCAATGGTTACAGCATCTGTTCAATTTGCCGAAGAATCCCCTTGGCCCGAAGAAATCGAAATGTACCGCGACGTCTATGTCCAAGAAGACTACCCATACATTATGGATTAATTTTGTTATTGATTAGCCTAAATTTTATAATTAATAACATTTATTAGAAAAATATTTAATAGAACCGTCCAATTAGCAACCATGGCCCAGAAAACCAAATCCAACAGCGACAACGCTTTCGAAAAGCTTGAGCAACTTGACCTGCAGGAAAGCCTCGGCAAAGCCGAAGCCTTCTTCGAGGCTAACAAGAAAGTAATTTCCTATGTAGGCGGCGGTTTGCTGGCCCTCATCTTGGGTGCCTATTACGTATGGGGTATTTATCTCCCGGATCGTCAGCGGGAAGCCGTGGACCTCATGTATGTTGCTGAGCGTTACTTCGAGAGTGATTCCTTGCGTCTTGCGATAGAAGGTGACGGGAATTTTCCGGGATTTGAAGAAATCGTTGACGATTACGGATTGACACGCACCGGTAATTTGGCTAAGTATTACCTCGGGGTCAGCTACCTACGATTGGGCAAATACAACGAGGCCATCGACGCTTTAAACTCCTTCAGCACCAAGGATCCCATTCTTGGAAGCATTGCCCTCGGCTGCATAGGAGATGCCCATCTCCAACTCAGAAAAGACCAAGAAGCGCTGGATTATTATCTCCAAGCTGCAGAATTCAAAGCCAACGAATTCACGACGCCATTCTACCTTCAAAGAGCTGGTGAAGTCGCCGAAAAAATTGGGGAAAAAGACAAAGCCACAGAGTGTTACGAGAAAATCCAGCGCGAATACCCTCAATCCACGGAAGGCCAAGGCATTGATCGCTACCTCTCAAGAATCAAGCTAAAGTCGTAGAATCTCCCGACCATGTCCACCGGATCGGACTTTTTCAGGCTTGATGAAGCAAGGGCCTACCCAACCACGGAAGAAGCTGCATCCCTCAGAATTGGTATTGTTACAGCTCGGTGGAACCATGAGATTACGGAGCAATTGACCTCCGGCTGTGCCAATACCTTACAGGCGCGAGGAGTATCGTTATCTAACATTTTACTACATCAGGTTCCCGGGTGTTTTGAAATCCCCTTAGGGTGCCAATGGTTGGATCAATATTTTGGGGTCGATGCATTAATTGCCCTTGGATGCCTGATCAAAGGGGAAACTCCTCATTTCGAATACATTTCGGACTCGGTAACTCATGGCTTGATGAACCTTATGTTGCGCCTCAACAAACCGGTCATCAACGGTATCATAACCGTTTTTAATCACGATCAAGCTATGAACCGCCTCGGCGGTACCCATGGCCACAAAGGCATGGAAGCGGCTGAAACGGCCCTCCAAATTATTCGGCTCAAGTCCAGCCTAAAGAATACCGCACAGACTATTTGAACCGAACCAACGCTTTTAACACACTGCGTTCAGTCTATCAGGAATGGAGTCATCCCGGCCAAGGCCCATGCGCTTGCGTAGGCGGTAACGAGCCATTGCAACGCCTTGGCTACTAATATTCTGTGCCCTGGAAATTTCACTGCTCGTCATGCCCATACGAATTAGGCAAGCCAAACGAATGTCGGATTGCGTCAATCTTGGATATTCCAACCGGAGATTGGGCAAAAAACCAGGAATGCAACGATTATATTCCGTTTTAAAATCTTCCCATTGTTGATTGGTATGCAATTTGGAATTCCATAAAACAGATAAATCTGCATAAAGCGGTGTTATAGGCTTGATGACAAGCATACCCGCGGAGATATGTTGGTCTTGGGATTCCGTATCTTGCTTGGAGAATTCAGCCAAAGCCGTAGGGAATATGCCTGCGATAGGCTTTAATCTGTGCTGATTAGACCATCCCCACAGCATCACGCTCAAAACACCCAGCAAGGCAATACCCAACCAAAAATTCCTCAACTCTCCACTAGCATTCATTGCTTTACTTCGATAATCCCCGCCTTGTTTCCATAGTGATGCAAGCAGGGATTCATGGTGAAAATGTGACTCCCTGTAATAAGCAAGAGCATCCATGGGCCTATGTTCCGTCATAGCCCATTCATAGCGCTTATACGCGTTGATTAAAAGCCAAAAAGAAGCAGATTCCGATTCTAATGCTGGTCGATTTTCTTTTGAAAATATAAACACATCGTTGTTGACGGATATGATATCCAGACTCTTCTCGTTGCTCGCGTTCTGGCACCAATACTCCAACATAATCCATTCCAATACCGGCCATTGTTTGTTCAAAGATTGGGGCCATTGATGAGCTGCACGATGCAGATACCTTACAAAAGAGGTAGCAGGATGATTTCCTGACTGCCTTAGAGGATCAACTGAAAAATGGGATCCGGTTCTTTGTTGCTCCTGCGAATGATGAGCATTTAAATGATACAAAGCCAAAACAAGAGCCAAAGCAGTGGCCTCTGTCCGTTCTGAACTGGATAGATTGTCCACTTTGTCAATTCGAATTTCAAGAGAAGCCCATCGGTTTTGGAACTTTTGGAGTAGAAAAGGCCGCCCATGATACCCCACAGGCATCAATGCCAGAGATCTATGGTGTTCCGGGCAAAATCCCCGCCATTCGACCTCAGTTTGCAAAGGTAAAGGTCCCTCGAAAATCTCCTTGGGGAGTTGGCACTCCTGATGACCCCTGATCCTACGAAAATCCTTTATTTCGCCATTTAACCTACTCCCTGATTCCGTACGCCTTTCATATGCTTCGGGCAACCCGAACAAGGAAAGCCGATCCGTGCGCGCCCAAAGAAGCATGGTTAAAAGAAATGTAGCTTTCAATGAAATAGCCATAAACTTGCAAGAATTAAAGCTAAATGGGGAACAAGATTTTCGACCCCTTTAGAAAATTATAGGGCAAAATCTGAAAAATTGGACAATAATGTATTATACTCAAACTAAAATGAGATAATCAACCCTTGAGATGAAATACCATCCCGCAAGACACGGCTAGAATTTACCGTCTTCTATACAATAAAAGACTCTCCTTTTTATCTTTGATAAAGAAAGTTTCATTTCCTTAAATAACCCTCCACAGCATGAAAAACACTATCCTCCTTTTGGGTCTGATTACTTGGGTCCTCTTTGGCTGCCGCAAAGAAGACAACCCGACCCCCGCCGAAACCTACGCCAATCGCCTGGTAGGAATATGGGATGTCGATACCTTGACCTATTCGGCTACTGTAACGGTTCCTTTCCTTGGACCCATCCCCATTAGTAGTGGCGCACCCCAAGCGGGTCGCACCCCAAGCGGGTTATATCGAATTCAAAAAAACACCATCTAGGATCGTGGATTATGACATCAAATTCAGGCCCTCACTGCCTCCCACTATTCCATACCCCTTGGACACCGTTCGCCTTTTGGGCAGGGGTAGTTGGGTCACCACGGTGGACACCATCACCTTAACGGATACCAGCAATGTTTATAAATTCAAGGTTTTGTATAACAGTGCCAACACGCAACAGCTCAAAACCGTGGTCAATTACGACGCAGGGATTTTGGGCTTGGTTCCTGTTACCCTGGAAATGACCCTCGGACGTCGATAATCTGACCTTTGAGCGCTGCCGCCGGTAACCTCGACTTCTTTGTTCAACCCGACCCGGGGAAGATTCAGGGTTCTGGAGAATATCCTTCCCATGCCTTGGGGGCATCGATTCTGCGTCTGACAGCGCGAAAGGAATTACCAAGCTCCCCGTCGGTCATCTTGATTGGGCTGGACGATTTTCGACAAAGTTCGGAAAGCCTGGACACACCATTGAGATCTTGGGAAGCAGCGGCCGATTGGATTCGAGCCGCCCTCTATACCCTGCCTTACGGGAAGCAATTTCCATCCGTGGCCGACTTGGGCAATATGATTCCCGGTAGGTCCTTTGAGGATACCCTAACGGCCATGGCCCAAGTGAGTTCCGATTTGCGGGAATTGGGCCATATTCCGGTATGGATGGGAGGGAGCCTACCCCTGCTTCGAGGCATTTTCAAAGGATTCAAAGGCAACGGGCCTACCGATGTTTCGGTAGTCTCTTCCCGAACGCATTTCAAAACAGGGCCAGGCCTTTCTCCCTATGAATTTGTCCTCAGAAGCCTAGTCGAATACGATTCCTTGCACTTGTTTAACCTCAGTTGCTTGGCCGGTCAAGGTCACTATCAAGAAGCGGGTGAGCCTGAACTACTTGAACAAATGCGTTTCGAGCAACTTCGATTAGGGCCTTTGCGTCAACATCCCGATTGGGCTGAACCCCTCTTGCGATCCTCAGCTTTCACCGTTTTTAGTTTGAGCAGTGTTCGTTGGTCGGATACCGATGGGAATCTATACAGTGGGCCTAATGGACTTTTTGCCCATGAATTTTGCCAGCTTTCGCATTATGCAGGGGCCAATGAATTATTGAAGGCCGCCTTTTTCTGTGATTATTTTCCATCAGATAGTCCACCATCGCCCACCACTGAACTGAGCGGCACTCAAACGCAATCCCATGCCGGGGCCCATGTCCTTGCCCAAGGCATTTGGTATTTATTGGAAGGAATCTCCCAGCGTTGTGACGACACCCCACGGATCAATTCTAGAAATTATACGAGGTATACCATGGCTCTCCCCGGAGAGCATGAACTGATTTTTGTAAAAAGCCAGAAGAGCGGCCGATGGTGGATCGAAGTAACCCTTCCCGTTCCTGCGGGTTCACGCAAAGAGCGTTCTCTCCTTGTACCCTGCACCTACGATGACTACCTCAAGGCAACATCCGGCGAATTACCGGACCGATGGTGGAGAATCCACCAGAAATACCTACAATAGGAGATCGTCCCCGATGTCGGATCGGTAGAATGCTCCTTCAAAATCCACGGCTGAGGCAAGGTTCCTGCTCTCTTGTACCGCCTGATGTAGGTCTGTATGCAATGCTGTCGTGGCCATGACCCTCCCACCGCTGTTGACCACATGGTCATCCCGCCAAGTGGTTCCGGCATGAAAACAATAACGATCTTCTCCGGGCTCGTTGGGCCACAGCATTATGAAACCGGTCTTCGGCTCCGACGGATAGCCGTCGGAACAAACCACAGTAGTGACCGCATAACGTGAATCCACCAAAAGTGCTCCGTTTGGCATATGACCCTGTGCCGCACGGTATATCCACTCCAACATATCCGGTCCTAATCTTGGAAAGACTACCTGAGCCTCAGGATCACCCATGCGTACATTGTACTCAATAACATAAGGTTCATGACCCACTTTCATCAGACCCACAAAAAGAAATCCTCGGTACTCAATGCCCTCTTGTTTCAAACCAGCGAGCGTAGGTCGAATAATTCGTTCTTCGACCCGTTGAAGAAAATGGTCATCCGCAAAGGGTGGAGGAGATACGGCGCCCATGCCCCCGGTATTCGGACCGGTATCCCCATGACCTACCTTTTTGTAATCTTTGGCGACTGGGAGCATTACCGTGTTGGTTCCATCGCAGAGCACAAAAACGGAACATTCAATACCGTTCAGAAATTCTTCAAACAATACTTTGGAACCAGAATTCCCGAAACGGCTCTGAACCCAAAACATATCAAGGGCCTCCATCGCTTCTGCGCGTGATGGACAAATCACCACCCCTTTGCCTGCAGCCAAACCGTCTGCTTTGAGTACCAACGGGAAAGTTACGCTGTCTAAATAAGCCTCCGCCAAGGAACGCTCTGAAGAATCAAAGGTCCTGGCCAATGCCGTGGGAATTCCATAACGGTTCATAAAGGCCTTGGAAAAATCTTTGCTGCCCTCCAGCCGAGCTCCTGCTTGATCGGGTCCCAAAACAGCCAGGTCCGCCAACAACGGGTCAGCCTTACATTGGTCCACGAACCCATGCACCAAAGGGTCCTCCGGTCCAATCACCACCAAGTCCACATGATGATCCCTTACCCATTGGGACCAGGCCCCGAAATCCCGCCAATCCGGACAGTCCTTGGCAGCCCAATGCCGGGTGCCCGCATTGCCTGGGCTAACCCATAGCTCTTCGCAGAGGGGACTTGAGGACAAATTCACAGCTATGGCATGTTCACGCCCTCCGGATCCAAGAATCATTACGCGCAACATAAGATAAATTATGATTTCGATGAATCAACCGTGGCCATTGCGGACAATAAGGCCTCCAATTCCCGCAACCAAGCCCTTTTGGGCTCGTTGGGACAATACACAAAGGCCTCCGCATGATAAATAAGCTCATTCTTTTGCCAAGCTCGATGAACAAAAGGTCCCCCCATAAAATCCCCCTCCATTTTCCACAAACCACGACCTTCGGTCACGCTGTTCTCTTGCTCCCATAAGGGAGGAATCAACATTTCGGTACGGTATTGCGATCCCGGAGTAGGGCCCGGAATTCCATGAGTCAATACTGAATCCCTGGCCGCCTGAACGGCTTTGAAGAAACGAGCTTCTGAAGTCAAGTCAAGACCTTGGGGAATGGCCTCACGCCACAGAAACAAGTTCATACTTCCTTGAGGAATTTCTTTGCTCAACCAAACCCTGTTCGTTTGAATACGTTTTATTCGATAATCGCCTGGTAAATGGCGTATTTGAAAGCCCACCGTATCCCGGACCAGGGCTTTGACCGTATCCGAAGAAGTCAAGCGACCTAGACGCTCCATGATCAACTGCTTATCCATTTGCAAAAACTGCCGCCTTAACCGTGAACTATTTTTTTGCAAAAAATATGCAAGCCCAACACTATCGCGTGCAATTAACCAAACCTCCCTCTGGGGAAATGCACGGGGATGCGCCACCGATCCCCAATACACTTTTCCCTGGGCCACGGCCTTCTCTGCAACAAGAGCCACCGACTTCGGTAGGCCTTCAAAGTCTTCCCCTAGCCTAACATTCAATATAAACCGATGCCTGCTTTGGAATTTGTTGGAACCCAAATCCTGCACAGGAATAAGTTTGAACCAAGGTTCAGGTTGCGGTAAACCGAATTGTTCTGACGAAAGCGCTTTTCGTAAATCACGACCAATTTCGCCTTGCCATATATCAACTTCGCTCACCACCAGAACCTCTCCAACACCACCCAAAGCATCCGGTTGCAAACCCTTGTCTTGACAAGCGTGAGCCAGGCATGCAAATCCAATGAACAAACTTAAAGTAACGGATCTACGCTGAATCGTCACGGGATAAGCAACATTGCCAATGATCAACCACGTTGAATACGCAACACCATCCCCGGTGTCAACCGACTACTCGAAGTCAGATTATTGAGCTTCATCAGCTCATTTACCGTTAAGCCTTCGAATTTTCTGGAAATAGACCATAAGGTATCCCCTTGCCGAACACGGTAAGTTTTGACTTGAATCTCATTCACATCGATTGCATTAACCAGCGAAGGCTTGTTGGTGGAACCTACCTTGCCTAACCTAGCATCGACCGTTTCCAAGCTATCCGACTCATTTCGCGCGATGTTAATCCCATTGGCTTGAAGCCTCGCGGTATCCTCTTGGACAGAACTCTTGGCCAAAGTAGGGTTTCGTTTGATTTTAAGTCGAACCCCAACGATAAGGCGAGTCGACTTGAGTTGATTGAGCTCTTTAATTTCCGATCCAGTTACCCCATACTTTTTGGCAATTGAACTTAGATTATCACCTTTGCGTATCTTATGGTATTTCCAGGTAGAATAGGGGACATGGGTAGAATCCAATTGAGCCAATTGGGCATTAGCCTCCATCGCCTCTTCGACAATGACTTTAGATCGGGTCAATTCATAAAGGTAAGCCAGATACATGGGCCTTTTCCTTTCAAATTCTGAGGCCAATTTGGCAGGGATGCGAAGAGTATATTCCGGATATCCTGCAGGAACGAACTTCTGCTTGAGTTGAGGGTTCATCAAAACCAAAAGATCGGTATCCATATTGAGCATTTGAGCAAAATAACTCAAGGGCAAAGGACCTTGCACCGCAACGGTGTCAATTTCGATCGGTAAAGCAACCATTGAAAATGGCTGCAAATTGTGTTCTACAGAGTACGTCATCAAATAAGTCACCGCGATAAAAGCCGGCACGTAGCCCCTGGTTTCTGCAGGAAGGTACGGCATAATTTCCCAAAAGGTGGTCTTACCACCAGACCTGCGTATGGCGCGGTTTACATTACCTGGGCCGCAATTATAAGCCGCCAAAACCAACAACCAATCATGGTAGGTATGGTACAAATCCTTCAAATAGCGACAAGCCGCATCGCTAGACAAGCCGGGATCTCTTCGTTCGTCGGAATAATAGTTAACCTTAAGGCCATATTGCAACCCTGTGCGATACATAAATTGCCATAACCCCGAGGCGCCAACCCTACTCACGGCATTGGGATTCAAGGCAGATTCAACGACCGGCAGGTGCTTGAGTTGATGAGGCATCCCATGTCGTTCAAGCGCCGCTTCAAATTCAGGATAATAATATTTACTCAATGCCAATGCCCGCTCTGTTAAAACCTTTTTGCGGATGGCATACATTTCGATAAAGCCACGAACGTAAGCGTTGTGTTTGAGCGGAATCGGGGATTGAATTTGCCTCATTCTCCATGAAATAACGGAGTCCGAAAGCGGTGGTATGTAATCCGGGGCATACCCATATTTGTTGGGAAGGCGAGGTGTTGCGGTGTTTTCTTTTCGAAAAAACCGAAGGGAGACCAAACTATCCAGGTTACGAACAATCGCATCGTTGGCGAGGTCAAAGGGAGAAACCGTTGTTAAAGTCTGAACACCGGCAGATGATACACCGGAATTAGAGGAATTTTGCCCCACGGCACGGGAGACAAAAGTTGAAATAATGAGTATTACTAACAAATATCGAAATAAATTCATGAAATATCTTTTTGGCGAATAGCATCACAGAGCCGATCCGCAATTTCGAACATGAGCGCATCTTCGAATGCGCCACCCATTATTTGCAGGGCCAAAGGCATTCCATACCCATCAGATCCCAACGGAATGGAAAGGGCTGGTAAACCCACAAGGTTGGCCAAAACGGTAAATTGATCTTCTAAATACATAGCCAAAGGATCCCTGCTTTTGGTATCAAGAGCAAAAGCAGGCCCAACGGTAGTGGGCATCGCAAAAACATCGCAATTAGCCATAACATGTTCAAATCGTTCCCTTAGAAGGCGACGAACCTTCTGCGCCTTGGCATAATAAGCATCGTAATACCCTTCGCTTAATACAAAAGTCCCTAACATAATTCTTCTCTGAACTTCAGAGCCGAACCCACGGCTTCGGGAAAGTTTGAGGGTACTTTCCAAGGAATCCGCTTCGGCATCACGCGTTCCGTAATGCAAACCGGAATATCGGCTCAGGTTCGAAGAAGCCTCTGCGGTCGCCAAGATATAATACACCGGTATGGCATAATCTATTTCCTCAATCTCAAAAGGCACGAGGGTATGCCCTTCGGCCACACATTGTTGAAGAAAACCCTTCAACAAATTTTTCAATTGAGGATCAAGTGAAGGATTTTCCATCCATATAGGAGCGTATCCTATTTTGTAGGTTTTACCTTTCCCCATCAATGCCAAATTCTCTCCTTGAGGGGCCGTGCAGGTTGAATCCATATCGTCTTTTCCGGCAATGCACGTGGTGAGCAAAGCGACATCTTCGACCGAATGCCCGAAAACACCAACCTGATCAAAGGATGAAGCAAATGCAATGATCCCATGCCTGGAGACACGACCGTAGGTTGGTTTCACTCCAACAAGCCCACAATAAGCGGCAGGTTGCCGAACAGAGCCTCCTGTATCCGTACCCAAACTCAAATGACAAGCGCCCATCGCGACAGCCGCAGCAGAACCACCCGATGAACCACCAGGCACCCTTGTTGAATTCAATGGATTAAGCACTGGCCCAAAAGCCGAATTCTCGTTCGAGGAGCCCATAGCAAATTCATCGCAATTTAAACGACCAAGAATGACTGCACCATGTTCCAAAAGCCTCTCAACCACTGTCGCGGAATACAAGGACTCAAAGCCTTCCAAAATTCTCGAAGCCGCTGAAACCTTATGCCCTTTGTAACAAATATTATCTTTAATCCCCACGACAACTCCAGTAAGCATCCTGAATGCACCCGACTTAACTTCTTGGTCCAAAACCTCCGCCCTCTCCAAAGCCTCATCGGCATACAATTCCATAAAAGCATTCAAGTGACCTTGGGAATGTGCCTGCGCTAAACAACGCGAGACTTCGTCCTTGATCGTGGTAAATCCCCGACTCAGGCGATCATGGTAGGTGGAAATTCCTTCAAAAACCAAACCTGAAAATTATGCGGTTTCAGGAACGGTTTTCGGAACCTTCATCGGCATCCTTTTCGATCTCCTTTTTGATCCCGGATGAGGCATCTTTGAATTCACGTATGCCCTTACCCAGCCCTTTGGCTAATTCGGGAATACGTTTGGCGCCAAATAATAGCAAAACCACGGCAAAAATCAAGATTATTTCCATTGTGGATAAATTGCCGAAAACTAAGAAAAGCAAAGTATCAGATTTAAACATGGCTAAATGGTTAATTCGCAAATATAACCCTCAGGTCGGGGATTTGGGACACCATAACCGCAGGACTTGCGGACCTTTAGAAATCCAACCCCAGACTAATGACCCAGGCGGGTGGTAAAGCCTTTCCATTCTCCCAAGGCCATGCTCGATCTACCCGAAGAGAATAGCCCAATACATTGGCTCGTAATCCTAAACCATAGGACCAGAGAATCGGTGAATGGCCTTGAACCAAATCTACCCTGACCGGGCCATGGGTAATTTGTGTTGGAAAGAGTGTGCTATCGTTTTTCATGAATTGTCCCCGATTCCAAACCGTTGCAGCATCAGCAAATCCATAAACACGCAAACTTCTCCAAAAATCCGATCCCACCGGAATAGCGGACCTTAAAGCTGAAAATGCCAGGCGCAATTCAGAACCCACTGAGAGAAAAGCGGATCCATTCCGGGTATTGATGGGTAGACCTTTCACCGGGGCCGCCAAAGCGTACATCAAAACCTTATCCCTAGAGGGACGGGGCATATCCCCATTGAAACGAGGCGACAACCACTGCTCCACACCTCCTGCCATGTACGATGCCCTTGTAGGGCCGTACGAATATTGAAAGCTCAAACGGTTCGCCCAAACCAGTCCCGAAATTAATCCTGTATAGGATCTCGCATCCATTCCTCCTAGACTAGAGGACCCGGTGCGTCCCCCTGAAAAAAGATAATTTTCATGGAATACCTTCAGAAGAAACCCGTCGCTGGTCCACCCCATTGCTTGCTTGCTTTGGTCACACATGGCTTCAAAGCGAATGCCCGTGCATTGTTCGGTAATATCGATATTGCCTTTGGGAAAATCAGGATTTAATGGCCCCCTGTCCACAGAAGCCATATGTCCCATGATTACTGAAAAACCTATAGAACGACTTATCGGATAGGTCGTCGAAGCATACAATTCGAGCATACTCTGAACAGGCCCCGTCGGAGCCCTCCCGAATCCCGGGTTGTTGTACGGCTGATCCACGGGCAGCATCGAATAGACTCCCATTAACCTCCAATCGATCAAGCTTTTAAGATTCTCGTAAAGCAAATAGGTCTGGAAATTGGTGAGGGATTGTAGCAACAAAGCCCCTGCAGACAAGATTCGATCTTCGGGCACATCCGAAAGACTTAGACGCATAACGGCACCAGGCTGAGCATGCAGCATATGCAATGGGCTAGCAGACAACAATGGCATTCGGCCCATTAATATATTGTTACCCGCCTGCATACTGACATTGTCCAAGGCAGACGACCGAACGTAAGACCCCCGACGAGAAGAAATTTTTCCGGATTGCGGTCTGGACGCAAATAACTTCTTAATGGACAAACCCAAAGAGGTATTGCCTTCTGCATCTTGGGAAGGCCCAAAGGATGTAACCGTAGTCCCAACCTGAATCGGGGGTGAACTTGCCTCTGAGGTCCACAAATTCATCAGGCCAAGGTTTGCTGGCAATAGTGACCCTGTCATTCCAGGGTTTAAGCTTTTGGAACGCAATTCCCATCCTTGTCTTTGATCATCCTTTCGCCACGAACTTATGGGAATAGTCTCTGGATTTAAACCCACGATTCGAACCGAATCGAATCTGTCACGGTATCCAAGGGTAGCTTTTGTGGTTAAAACCTCATTGCCCACGATGAGTTGATTACTGAGAATCCCAGCCTCATGCCACGCAAGGTTAAGCGCGACAGGAGGTAGAGCTTCCGGTATATGGGCCGTATCATCCCATCGACCCATGAAACGGATCCGATACCCGCTACGGTCGGATAGCCATAACAATTTTCCGCCTTGAAGGGGTAGAGGCGAAGCAATAACTTCAGAATCCGATTCGAACAATCGGATTGGCTTCGATATAGGATTCAAATCCAACCTGGAAATACCGTGTATTTGCCTAATGCTTGGACTGGGACCGCGCAATACATGGAATGAATCCATAGGGACTGTATATGCGTAAACAACGGACTGTGATCCTGGAGCAAAGCGGATATCCATTTTCTCCAAACTATCCATCAGCAAAAGACGCCACTTTTTGTTACTTAGACTGCATGCGAGTAATCTGGAATGATTCCCTCTGAGGCCAGCAACAACCAAAGTTCTACCGTCTTGTGACCAATCCAACGACTGAACCCAGTCCAATTCTTTCATAACCTGTAGCTCAGCAATCCAACGACCGTCAGGTTGTTTTTGAACATCCGTAAGAAAGAGCTCTTGGCCGAAATCCCCAATCACGACCAGCCGTTGTCCTCCGGGATGCCATGCCAATACAGGAAAAGAAGAAGCGCCCACAGCCCGAACAAAAGAGCTTCGATAAACCTCCGTTAGTTTTTTGGAGCCCCTCTCGTAGACATAAACCCTGTATCGACCTCTTTGATAAGCCACGAAGGCAATATTCTTGCCCTTGGAGTCAAGACGAATCCTCCCTTTGGATACGCCACGCAGCTCTGAAATTTCCAATGCATCCCGAACCAAAGCAGACTCTACAGAATCGCGTGCAGTTTCTGTTTGATATTCTGCCAGAATTCCAGCAACAAAGGCTCCATACGTTTCTTTATTCAAACTACGAAAAGCGGATTGGACCTGTCGCTGGGACCTTGCCGCCAGGAGCAATTGTGTCGCACTTCCACTGCCGTTGATGCGGATGTAACGATGCCAAAACAAGACCCCGGCAAGTTCCGGCCTCTGACGGACCAGCTCCCCGTATCTAGGTTTAGTTCGCCCTCTTAGCCATTCGCGCAATTCCTGGTCCATCGAAGCTGTCCAGCCGGAACCCCAATACCGAGCAAGGCCTTCGGTGAACCAAGAGGGCAGGACCAATAAAGCCCGATTCTGAATGCGCTCAAATGAATTGCCGCCATAGACGATTTCAGCGATAAGAATTCGAACGATGCCTTCACGTATTTGGGCAACCATGGAGGCCGAAAACTGATCAGCGCAGACTGGTACTTTGTTCCCTGGTGCAGGGAAATTCCAACCGGTATTGTAATATAATTTTTCTCTGTTCAAGTTGCTCTCCTGCCACTCAAGGTGACTTCGGTAGATCAACAACTGGTAGGGTTGTTCTGGGCGTACATTGAATTGCTGTTCTAAATTGGAACTCATAGAAGGCAACACTTTATGAACCCAATCGGCTGTATGCTCTAAGCCAACTGGATAATAGATTCGGTGCGGCCCGGATTCCAGAAATTGCCAATTGGGCACAACCTTTTGGCGTTGATTCGACCCAAATGGAGTCATTTGTATCTGCAATTGCGCATGGGCTTGGAAGACACCGCTCGGAAGAAAAACCCATATTACCCACCAAGGGCGAATGAAAACACCGGGAATCCGAAACGTTAAACTTCCGATCCAAAGACTTTTCTTTCGACTTAGGTTCATATTTACAAAATTACTTAAATTCGAGCCCCAATAAGGCAACCCCGTTGATTCTATCCCATGATTACAACCTTCACTTTTAATCCCTTTCAAGAAAACACCTATCTTCTGTCCGCACCCAAAGGGGATACCATCTTGATTGATCCGGGTTGCTATTCCCCCGCCGAAGAGAAAAACTTGTCCGATTACATGATAAACCAAGGTTTGAAGCCAGTGATGCTGCTTTTGACCCATGCCCACCTGGACCATATCCTCGGAAATCATTGGGTACACAAAACATTCGGCCTAAGACCCCAAATGCATGCCTTGGATTTGCCCGATTTGCACCGTCTTGAAGCCTATGCCGCTATGTTCGGTGTACAAGTTAAGGCCTCTCCGGATCCGGAAAAATTTTTGGTCCATGGGGACAAAATCCAATGGGCTGGACCTGAAATTCAGGTTATGCAGGCGTCTGGGCATTCTCCCGGTAGTTTGTGCTTTTATATCAAGGAACTAAACAGCATTGTGTCAGGGGATGTGCTCTTTGAAGGAAGCGTTGGGCGAACAGATCTTCCCGGGGGTGATCATTCCACGCTGCTTCAGTCCATTCATCGGGTTTTGATGACCTTACCTGGAAACACAACGGTATATCCCGGACATGGGCCAATCACAACCATTGAGCAGGAGCGTGAACACAATCCCTTCCTTCAAGAAAATTAATTAAAATCACAGTTCCTAACACCTCGTCCTTCAAAATTTTTCGAAAAAATCTACTCAATGACGGGCATAGAGCCCTCGGCAGCGTTAGGTTTTCCCAAGGCTCCAAGGTCAAACATCAAAGAGAATCGTAAGGTATTCGCCAAAGGATTGGTCTGCAATTGACCGATTGGAAGCAGGTAGGAGAAATTTAAATTAAACACATTGTACTGCAAGCCCATTCCTGCCGTAAAATATTGCCTTCCGCCCTTGGTTGGATGCTCGTACATGTAGCCACCCCTTAAGGCGAAAACTTGATTATAAAGATATTCCACCCCGATCGAGGGATTGATCTCCCTCAACTCTTCTTTGAAACCATCCGGGGCATCATTGAAGGAGCCCAGCATCCCTTCGATCACCGATTTCTGATTCGGGTCATCCCCCCTTTCAATCACAGGAACACCGGCAAGAATAACAATTCGATTCAAACTGTCTCGTTTATAGACCGGATTGGTCGGCACCAATAATTTGTTAAGATCCAAAGAAAACGAAACTTTGTTATAGCGATCAATTACCGTGGTGATGGTGGTACCTAACCTTAAATTAGCAGGTATAAAACTGGTCTGCCCGGATTCAGAATAGGCCATTTTATTCCCCATATTGCTGATGACAAGGCCCGCGGCAATATTCCCATCTTTGCCAAACATTCGACGAGAGCGGTTGTAGTAAAAAGAGAGGTCTCCCGCCACTGCGGTACCTGCTTTGAATTGATTATTCGGATCAAATCCTGCCGCAAGATTCGAGTAAACATAACGTAATCCGACACCTACGCTAAATTCATCGCTCAATTTACGAGAATAGGAACCGTCGACAGCGAATTCATTGGGATTGAACGTCCCCAAAGAAGCGCCATTGATGTCCGTGAAATTGATATCCCCCAAAGAAAAGTACCGCATTGAAACACCGACTGCTTGCAAATTATCAAGGCGGAAATAGCCACTGACATAAGCCAAGGAAACATCAGGGACGAGATTGCGTAACCATGGAGTATAATTCATGGCGATTCCGCTATTATTTTCGACAAAACTGAGCTTAGCCGCATTCCAAAACATTGAATTTGCGTCCGGACTAATGGCGACCCCCACATCCCCCATAGCCCCAGAACGCGCATCCGGCGAAATCATCAAAAATGGAACTGCCGTGGTGATGGTATTCAAGTTACCGCCTCCCAATGGACCTGGGGTAGTTGTTTGTCCATTTGCGCCCCACGCGCTTGATAGAATCAAACCAATAAAAGTTGCTGACTTGAAAGCAAGAATTCTGAATTTGGGACGCAATATCATAGAATCG
>VHAW01000013.1 GCA_016872225.1 Sphingomonadales bacterium
TTTCGGACGATGGTGGTGGTCTTATTGGCCTTGAGCGGGATGCTTTTGCTGGTGACCTGGCTGCTTATTGACCAGTCGGTTCGACTAGCGATTTTCGCCGACAGGCATCTGATTCGGTCCATGCAATTGGTAGGTGCGGAGGATGCTTTCATTCGAAGTCCCTATCTGCGCTCGGCCATGATAGGATCCGCCATTAGCTTGGGAGTGTCCCTGGTGGGAATTGCCCTGACTGCCTTTTGGATTTGGCAATGGGCCCCAGATTTTCACCACCCTGCATCCCATTCGGCTTTGCTCTGGATGGCGATGGGACTTGCACTTTTTGCCTTTCTGGTGGGTTGGGTAAGCCATTATACCGCTTTGAACAAGTATCTTCGCCTCGATACTGATCAACTACATTAAATTACTACCCGATGGCGACGAAGTCCCCCGTATCTTCCAAATCACCTAAGGGGGGCAATTCCTTTGGCCTTAAAGATGTCTTCACGTCCAAAGCTCAGCCACTTTTTCAGCCCATCAATTACCTTTTGATGGTATTCGGTTTGTTGCTTTTGGTGGCAGGAAATGTCCTGATGATTGGCAAAGAAGATATTTACTCGTTTACCAAAATTACCTTGGCCCCAATCATCATTGCAGCGGGTTATTTGGTGGAATTGGTGGCCATCCTGTACCGCCCCAAATCCTAATGCATCAAGTGCAGGACGGCATGTCCTGGATTGCCGTTTGGATCCTGGCCATCGTCGAAGGCCTCACAGAGTTTTTACCCGTTTCTTCCACGGGACATATGCGTTTAACTTCATCTCTAATGGGTTGGGAAAGAACTCCTTTACTTAATTTATTTGAAGTATTTATTCAATTAGGGGCTATTCTAGCGGTTCTAAGCTTGTATTACCGCAGGTTCTTGGTGGGTCCTCGAATTTATTTTAAATTGATAGTGGCTTTTCTGCCTACGGGGATCATAGGATTCCTGGCGTACGACACGATCAAGGTTTTGTTTAATCCCTTGACGGTGAGTCTTTCCCTGCTGGTTGGTGGGGTCTTCTTGGTTTTCTTGGACCGATGGTCCAACCGTGAAAGTTCCAAGTTTGCTTCGGTGGAAGACATGCCGTACACTTCGCTATTGGGGGTAGGGTTTATGCAATGCATCAGCTTGGTACCTGGAGTATCGCGATCTGCAGCCACCATCCTCGGTGGGGTTGCGGTTGGATTGAACCGAGTTTTGGCGGCTGAATTGAGTTTTCTCTTGGCTTTGCCCACCATGTTCGCGGCATCGGGATATGAAATGTTCAAACAATACCGGCACATTCCATCGGATGCCTGGCCTATGCTCTTGAGTGGGGCTGCAATTGCCTTTGTGGTGGCTCTCTTGGCAGTCAAGGTTTTTGTTCAATTGGTGCAGCATTACGGCTTCAAGCAATTTGGGTACTATCGAATTTTGATAGGGCTTTTGTTCTTGTTCTTGTATGCTCAGGGTAGAGTGCGATTGGATTAAGCCAAGGAATGGAGGCTGGCGCTGAATATTGGTTGGCTGGGGAGCAGGGCCTTTGGTTGAAAGCAGAAATCCAAAAGAATTTTACGGTGCAAGAAAATTTAAAGCCAAGGCCTGCTTTGGATGAGCTCAAAGCAGGGGCGGTGATTCCGGTTTACAAGCCCAGAACCTGGACCTCTTTTGATGTAGTACGTAAAGTGCGAAACCGTTTGGGCGGTGTCAAAGTTGGGCATACGGGGACCTTGGATCCTTTGGCCGAGGGATTGCTCATCCTATGCATCGGCGCCAAAACCAAAGAAATTGACCGATGGATGGGCCATGAAAAAGAATACGAAGCCGTGTTGGGGTTGGGAGAAATTAGCGATTCCTGTGATCTGGAAACCGCTCTCCGCCCTTCCGGGGACCATAAATCGGTGAGTGATCTGAGGATTAGCGAAGGATTAAAGACTATGACAGGCCAAATTATGCAAGTCCCTCCAGCCCACTCAGCCATCAAGATTGGGGGCGTTAGGGCCTATACCAAGGCAAGAAAGGGGTTGAGCCCGGAACTAAAAGCACGCAGCGTCCAAATCATGGAAATTGAACGCTTGTATCGGGAAGGCCCGGATCTCGCCCTACGGATACGATGTTCTAAAGGCACCTACATTCGCTCTTTAGCCAGGGACCTGGGGGAAGTCTGGGGTTGCGGGGCTTACCTCAAAACCCTAAAGCGTACTGCCATTGGCACAATTCATGCCTCTCATGCGTTTCATGTCGAAGATTTTGACGCATTTTTGCAAGTGGATTCGCCAAGACCGCATGCAGATTTTCCATAGTTTGTCCGATTACAAGCGATCAGCGCCTTTGGCGTTGACTATGGGTTCCTTTGACGGGGTGCATTTGGCCCACGCCGAGGTTATTAAATCCTTGGTGCATGAGGCCAAGGAACGTCAATGTTTGGCCGCATTGATGACTTTTGACCCTCATCCTCGCATCGTTCTTAATAAGGATCCTGAAAGACTCAAGCTCCTTAGTACCGCCGAAGAAAAAGCTTCAAAATTGGCATCCCTGGGCCTTGACATGCTCTTTGTGGTGCCTTTTGACAAGGCCTTTTCAAATCAATCGGCCCTAGAATTTCTGCAACTGCTCGTGAATCATTTGGGGGTGTCTCATTTGGTTATCGGGTACAACCATCGCTTCGGCAAAGACAGGGAAGGAGATTATAAATTTTTGCTCGAACAAACCAAAACCCTGCCCTTCACGGTCCAAGAAATTGGCAGGAAAGCTTTGGATCAGATGGCTGTTTCCTCGTCCAAAATTCGAATTTCTTTGGATTCAGGCGATGTGGCCTTGGCCCAAATGTTTTTGGGTTATTCCTATACCCTCAGCGGAACGGTGGTCCATGGCGACCAGGTGGGTAGACGTTTGGGTTACCCTACGGCCAACCTCCGTGTGGAAGATCCCCACAAGCTCATTCCCAAATCCGGAATTTACGCAGCCCAAACACGGGTCGGCGACCAGTGGTTAAAAAGTATGGTTTACATTGGCTCACGCCTAACACGGAATGCTGATGGAATATCGGTGGTTGAAATCAATGTTCTGGACTTCAAGGAGGATCTTTACGACCAAAGCATGAGTGTTCGGTTCCTAAGCCGATTAAGGGAGGACCGTAAATTTGATTCCCTTGAAGAATTACAAGCCCAGATTCGGTTGGATGAATCCAGAGTCAGGTTGTACTTTGACGGTCAATAGCCTTGGTTGATCCTGTGTAGAGTATGGCCATTACCAATTCTTGAGTTAAATCGGCTTCTCCCAAATGTCCTCCCTGCCCAAGGCCTTTGGCTTTGAGATCGTAATCGAGCAAAATGCGAATGCATCGTCGAATTCTACCCGGTGAATAGTGCTTCGCGTAGCGATGATACGATTGAACAAAGTAAGGATGTATCCCCAGTAAGTTGGCCAAGGCCTGGGGCTGAAGATGTCCTGACTCGTGGATGAGGCTGATTTTCTGAAAGAAAGCATAAAGAGTCCCAACGCACATGGGCAAAGAGAATTGTGAGGCCTTGGGGTTTTGGCCCAGGTGCAAGGCTAAGCGGTAAGCTTTGGCGGCATCTTCCTGACCCAAGGCATCTTGGAGTTCAAATACATTGTATTCCCTCGAAATCCCCACATACTTCTCGATATGTTCCAATTCAATTTGTTCACCAGCCTTGAGGTTAAGGACCAGTTTTTCGATTTCGGCATCCATCATGCTAAGCTGATTGCCGATATAATCCATCAGCAGAGCCTTGCTTAAGGGACTGATTCGGTAGCCCTTGGCCTGAATCATTTGATCCAACCAGCCGGATAATTGATGGTCTTTGAGCGGATCGCTTTGGACGATGCGGCCCTTTTGTTCGAGGGTTTTGAAAGCTTTTTTGCGACGATCAAGATTCTTGCCTCGGCTTACCATCACCAGGAGGGTAGAGTCCAAGGGGTTTTGAAAATAAGGCAAGAGTTTATCCCATTCTTTATCGGGCATTTGCTGAGCTTCTTTGACAAGTACCAGCCGACGATCGGACATGAAAGGAAACAATTTGGCTGCGCTGAGGATTTGTTCGGCATTGGTTTCTTTACCATAGAGCACGGTTTGGTTAAAGTCCTTGGCGGCAGGATCTAACCAACGTTCATCCAGAAAATCACTCAGTTTGTCGAGGAAATAGGGTTCTTCACCTTGCATGAGAACGCAGGACGTCCAATGGCCGATGGGTTCGGTTTGGGAGACCAGTTCTCTGGCGTTGATGGCTGCCATTAAAATCGTAGATGCTTGACAGTTAGTCCGTTATTGATTAATAAATTCAAAGCGTCTATGCCTATGGACAAGTGTTTTAACACAAAAGAATTGGTTACCTGGGTGTCGCTTTCTTTGGTTTTGACTCCTTCAGGGATCATGGGTTGATCCGACACCAGCAACAAAGCCCCGCTGGGGATCCCGTTGTAGAAGCCTACGCTGAACAACGTAGCCGTTTCCATGTCAATGGCCATGGCACGGATGCGGCGTAGGTAGGCTTTGAATTCTTTATCATGCTCCCAGACTCGACGGTTGGTGGTGTAGACGGTACCAGTCCAATAGTCCATTCCTTTGTCACGAATACTGGTGGATATAGCCTTTTGCAACGCAAAGGAAGGCAGGGCAGGTACCTCTGGTGGGAAATAATCCGAAGAGGTCCCTTCACCTCGTATCGCTGCAATGGGCAAGACAAAATCGCCCAAGGCGTTTTTCTTTTTGAGGCCACCGCATTTGCCCAAGAAAAGGACTGCCTTGGGAGAAATGGCTGTCAGAAGGTCCATCACGGTTGCAGCCATAGGGCTACCCATGCCAAAATTGAGCAGGGTGATGCCCCCAGCGACCACCGAAGAAATGGGTTTGTCTTGGCCCATGACCGTAACCTTATGCTGTTTGGCAAAAAGATCCAAATAATGACTAAAATTGGTCAAAAGGATGTAGGGAGTAAACTCTTCCAAAGGTCTACCCGTGTACCGTGGCAGCCAGTCGTTTACGATTTCGGCTTTGGTTTTCATTGGCTAATTGTTCAAAGTTAACCATAGGCGTAGCTTTGGCGGATATGCTTATGCCCCATGGACCAGGCTCTTGAGTTAATCTTCCCTGCGGTGAATCTGCCCATGCGTTGGCACGGGGATCAAATGCAGGTTTGGGATGCTTTTCGAAAGAAATGGATCAAGGCAGGACCTGAAGAATGGGTTCGGCAACATCTGGCTCATTACCTATGCAACAACTTAGGCTACCCGGCCATCCGTTTGCTCTTGGAGCATAAGCTCGATAAAGGCCGCCATAGCAGGCGCTATGATTTGGTGGTGCTCGGCTGTGATTTGACTCCTTTGATGCTGGTGGAATGCAAAGCGCCTACCGAGAAATTGGGCGATGAGGTGTGGTGGCAAGCCTTGTGTTATCAACAGCAATGGGCTGCTGTTTTTTTGGTCATTACCAACGGTTTGGAAATGAAAATTCAAATGCGCAGCGAAAGCGGATGGGAGCCTGTGGCCGGATTGCCCACCAGAGATGAATGGGAATCTGCTCTAAAAACAGGAGACTCAGCGAGGAAGTAGTTTGGCTAACAGTTTGATTTGTTGGCTGTCAAAGAGGTCTTCCCCTTGGTCCTCTTTGAGGCTGTCCAGGACCATGGCGCAAGCGACGGTTTGGGCTTTCACGGAGGCTACGGAACGAGGTAAGGCCCAGTCCCATAGGGGATAGGTCAGTCTTGCCAACGTTTCCGTTGGGCGGCTTGCTATGCGCTGGCCCAACAAGAGACCGGGCCTAAAAATGCTTAGGCGATGGAAGTTCATGCGTCGAAGCGCCTCTTCCGTTTCTCCTTTGATTCTGGCGTAGGGTAACATGCTCATGGCATTGGCTCCCGCCGAGGAAACTACCCCGAAATAAGGTACATAGCATTGACTCGCCAGAGCGGCCGCATTCACCACCATATGGTAATCCACTTGCCGAAAAGCTTCTACCGAACCGGCCTGTCTTAGCGTGGTTCCTAAGGCACAGAAAACCCGGTCGATGGCCACATAATGGGGAGCATCGTCGCCCGGTTGTTGGAGTCCAGATGGAATCCACCGCATTTTGAAGTGGGTGAAATCCGGTTCTTTGCGCCCCAAACACAAAATTTCGTAAACCTGGTCGCTGCGTATGCATTGCTCGAGCAAGGCTGAGCCGACCATTCCGCTATATCCAAGGATAAGGACTCGGCGTTGGGGACGGTGAAGGGTTCCGGGTTTATCCATGGTGGTAGGGGATCTTGTTTCGAATGGTAAAAGCTCGGTACAATTGCTCCAACAAAATTAAGCGAACCAAAAGGTGGGGGAAGGTCAAATCGGACAAAGACCAAATCCAATCCGCGCTGTGACGAATTTCATCGTTCACCCCGTAGGCTCCGCCCACCAAAAACTGTAAACGAGGGGGGCCGTGCAATTCCCAATGTTGTAGTTTGTGAGCCAGACCTAGGCTGTCCACCATTTGCCCTCGTTGATCCAAGAGGATTCGGGCATAGCCTACTTTGAAGCGGGAACTGATAATAGCAGATTCGGTGGCGATAATTTCGGTAGGGTTGGAATGTGCCTTCCGTACCCCAAGTTCGGTTACCGTGAGTTTGCAAAAGTGTTGAAGTTTATCGCTGTAATAACGGGTGCCTTGGAGAATATGCTCCTCCTTGATTTTGCCCATAAGCAATAATTCAATCTGCATGCTGTCGAATTGATTTTGCATCAAAAAGAAACGGCCCTGCAAATTGCAAGGCCGTTCGGTTCTTCGATAGTTTTAATTACTTTTTCTTGATATCGAGTAATTCGACCTCAAAAATCAATACCGCGTGGGGTGGGATTTTCTCACCGGCACCGCGTTCGCCGTAAGCGAGATTGCTGGGGAGGTAGAGTTTGAAGATGGATCCTTGGGGCATCAATTGTAGGGCCTCCGTCCAGCCGGCAATCACACCGTTGAGGGGGAACGTAGCAGGCTCTCCGCGATCCTTGGAGGAATCAAAAACCTGTCCATCGGTGGTGGTGCCATGGTAATGCACGGTGACTTCGTCGGTAGCCAAGGGTTTGTCACCGTTGCCCATTTTGATGACTTCGTATTGAAGACCGGAAGCTGTGGTGGTGATGCCTTTTTTCTTGCCATTCTCGGCGAGGAAGGCTTCCCCTGCTTTTTTGCTTTCCGCACCTTTGGCCTCAGAAACTTTGGTAAAGTACCCTTGGATGGCACTCATTGCTTCTTGGTCGTTTAGCCAAGTGCTGTCCCCGGCCAGGGCTTGTTCCATACCTTTCATCAGCGCATTGAGGTTAAGGTTTTTGACACCTTGTTGCTTGATATTGCTGCCAATATTGACGCCCAGGCTGTAGGAAACGGTGTCCAGTTCGGTTTTCAGGTCTTCTTTTTTCATTTTGTTTTGGGCATTGCAGGAAGCAGACCACAAAGAGGTGGAAAGCAGGACGGCTAAAAGGGTTTTGTGGTTCATTGGGAAAAGATTTGAAGGGTAATTCGGTTGCGAAGATAAGGGGATTTGGTTGTGGAAGGTGTTTTGGGTGTGGAACCCTATTCATGGACATCAAAAAAGCCTTTTAGGTAGATTCGGTAAGTATCCTTGCCTACTTTTTCTTCCCTAATCGGGTCGCAGGGTGGATATGGGGCAGGTGTTCCATGGTGTAGATTCAATTCTTGGTTTTGGAAAATATGAATTTCGTCCCATATTCCACTGTTTAGGAATATATCCAAGGTTTTTCGACCGCCCTCCACCAACAAGGAGTTGAGTCGCTGTTCCATGAGCGTGTCGCACCAAGCCTTGACCAAATCCTCTGCGCGACAAGGTTGAGGCCAAAACAAAACAAGCGGCTCAGGAATTCTTGCAAAGGCTCGGTAAGGGCCATCCATGGACCGACCGTCCGAGGCAATGACGACCCTAGGATGAGGGTCACCGAGTCGCCATGCCCTTAAATCCGGATCATCCTTAATCAAGGTTTGAGCTCCAACCATGATAGCAGCTTGTTCACGGCGTAATTGATGGGTGATTAGGGAGGCCAGAGGACCACTGATGCGCGGTCCAGGTCCAGGTTCACCATTGTCCAAGAAGCCATCCGCGCTCATGGCCCATTTGAGAATTACATAAGGTCTGTTTCTCCGGCAAGCCGTTTCAAAACGTCGGTTCATCCATCGGCACTCCTTTTCGAGAACCGGGCCGCGGACCATGATCCCCGCTTGGAGAAGCCTGTTGATACCTGCCCCGCTCACCAAAGGATGGGGATCGTTACACCCAAAAACAACCGATTGAATGCCGGCGTCGATGATTGCTTCGGTACAGGGTGGGGTTTTGCCTTGATGATTGCAGGGCTCAAGGCTAATGTAGAGGGTGGGCATACCCTCACCATTTGCGGCAGAGTTATGGGACAATCGATTGCTTCGCCACTGTTGAAGGGCATGGATTTCGGCATGGGCTGATCCCCAACGTAAATGAGCGCCCTGGCCTATTATTTTATGGTTTTGAACGATCAAGGCGCCGACCAATGGGTTGGGGCTGACCGAAGAACCAGGTATACGGGCAATTTCCAAACAACGACGCATCCAAAGAAAGTCTTGGTGCACTGGTGGCATTGGTTGTTGGATTCCCATGACCCAAAAATAGCTTGCTTGGTGATGGTGCTTGCTTGAATTAGCAGATGATGGTGGTTTTTAGACCTAGTTTTGGGGGTGCACGAGGATCTCTTTATGGCCTTTCATCGGGTATTCTAGTGAGAAAAGCCCCATCGAGCTGTACCGAACAGGAATGGCTGGAACTCCTTCAAGGGATGTACCCCATCGGAGAGATCAAGGCCATGCGACGGCTTTGGTTAGATGCCGCCTCCGTATCAGAGGATTCCGAGCATTTGGACGAGGGCAGCATGCATCCGTCTTGGACTCGGCTTCTGCATGGGGAACCTATTCAATATGTGTTGGGAAAAGCTTATTTTATGGGTTTGGAATTGTCCGTGGGTCCTGGTGTCTTGATTCCCAGGTCTGAAACGGAGGAGCTGGTGGAATGGGTTCTTTCCGATCCTAAGGTGAAGACTTCGATGGAAAACGGATATAATTCGGGAAATCCCACTTTTCTGGATCTGGGAACGGGCAGTGGTTGCATCGCTTTGGCCTTGGCCAAGCATTTGACCAACAGTGAGGTCATTGCCTTGGATTGCGAAGATCAAGCCCTGCACATCGCCAAAGGGAATGCTATGGCTTGGGGTGTATCTGCAAGGTTCCAAATTTACAAGGCTGATTTCATGGCCTCCGAATGGAAGGCACCAGAGGCAAGATTTTGGATCAGCAACCCGCCGTATATTGCTCGGGAGGCGGCGGCGACCATGGATAAGCATATTATTGATTTTGAGCCTTCTGTGGCTTTGTTTGCCCCAGGAAGCCATCCTTTGGAGGTTTACCGTACCTTGATTATGGCTTTCCTTGCTTCGGATTCCGCCGAATGTTTTTGGATGGAACTCAATCCTCGCTACGCCATAGATATTGTCCGATTGGTGGACGAGGTGGATGAAGTGGAATCGCAAGACCTCCTTGCTATGGATAATCAGGAGTGGTGCGGTGAAAACAAAAGATTGGATTGGTCCCTGCGCAAGGATATGCAGGGGCAATGGAGAATGTTACGAATTCTCCAAAAGATCTGAATTTCTGATAGTCTTCAAACTACAGAAATCAATCATCAAATAATTCAGGCTTGGACGAAAATGGCCTGTCGATCAATCTTTCGTAACAATCCCTGCAAGACTTTTCCGGGTCCTAATTCGGTGAATTCGTTTGCGCCGCCCTGAAGCATGGCACGGATGCTTTGGGTCCATTGGACGGTTTCGGTAAGTTGCCGTGACAAACCCTCGCGAATCAGGGAAGGATCGATTCGGCTTTCGCAAGGTGCTACGTTTTGGTAAACCGGGCAGCGTGGGGTGCGGATCTCTGTAGAAGCAAGGGCGGCGTTGAGCGCACTTGCAGCGCTTTGCATGTAAGGGGAGTGAAAGGCTCCGCTCACCGAGAGGGGAATGACCTTAAGGGCTCCGGTCTCGGTGGCCTTTTGACTGGCCAATTCCACGGCCATCGGTCCTCCGGAGATCACCACCTGCCCCGGGCAATTGAAATTGGCGGCGACGACGATTTGTCCGGTTCCCGTTTCTTCAGCGTACTGGCTAACCTCTTGGCACAGGGCCACCACCTTATCGTCGTCCAATCCAAGGACCGCGGCCATGGTGGATGCTTGTTCCTCGCAGGCCTTCTGCATGGCGCTTGCCCTCAAGGATACCAACCGGAGACCATCCTCAAAGGTGAGTGCCCCGGTAGCCGTCAGGGCTGAAAACTCCCCAAGGGAATGCCCGGCGACCATCCCCGGCTGAAAGCGATCCCCCATGACTTCGGCAAGGATCACCGAATGCAGGAATATAGCAGGTTGGGTTACCCTTGTTTGTCGCAGATCCTCCTCGGTACCGTGGTGGAGCACCTCATCAATGGGAAAACCCAGGATGGTAACGGCCTCCTGAAGCCTTTGGACGGCCTTTTCGCCCAAGGCAAGAATATCCTGACCCATACCGGGGTATTGGGAACCCTGCCCTGGAAATAGATATGCTCTCATGGTTGGAGGGAATTGAGGGCCTGAGGGCCGTAATAGGTGACCGAGTTTTGATGCGTTTCGGCAAGTCGAATGCAATAGAGCCTGTAACGAGGGTTCAGGAGATCGGCATAAAGTTGATCCCAGATTGCGATGGCCAAATTTTCGGTGGAAGCCAAACGACCTTGCATAAAGGGAACATCCAAGTTGATATTGGAGTGATCAAGTGGTTCAATGATCTTATCCTGAACGAGTTTCTTGAGCACCTTCAGGTCCAAAACAAAGCCTGTTTCCGGGTCAACCTCCCCTGCAATGGTAACCCAAAGTTCAAAATTGTGCCCGTGCCAATTTTGGTGGGCGCATTTGCCGAAAACCTCTTCGTTGCGGGCCTCATCCCAGTTGGGGTTCCAAAGTTTATGGGCGGCATTGAAATGCGCCTTACGGGTTACCAAAATCATAAGCGGTGCAAAGATACAAAGGCTTAATTTTGAGCAATGATAGTGGTTACCGGCGCAGGAGGATTCATTGGATCCAATTTGGCGGCTCGCCTGAACAAGGAGGGCTTTATGGATTTGGTTTTGGTCGATGATTTTGTATGGGGAGTAGATAACCCATCCTCACAGGGCCATGCATCCCATAGAACCAAAGAAAGCAGGTTGAAGGGTCTGACATACTCGAAGCTGGTTCATCGTGATCATCTTTTGGAATGGCTGGATGAGCACCATCTCTGGGTGCAATACGTTTTTCATTTGGGAGCGAGGACCGACACTATGCTGCATGATCGAGCCATTTTTGATAAGCTCAACCTGGGTTATTCCAAGGACCTTTGGAACACCTGTTCGCAATGGGGTTTGCCGCTGCTTTACGCTTCCTCCGCGGCAACCTATGGACTGGGTGAACATGGTTTTCAAGATGGTTTATCGATCCTCGATCAACTCCGCCCGCTTAATCCTTACGGGGATTCAAAACATCAGTTTGATTGTTGGATGGCCCAATGCAAGCGCAAACCTTTGCAATGGGTGGGTCTTAAATTTTTCAATGTCTTTGGCCCAGGAGAAAGCCACAAAGGTCCCATGGCCTCCGTGGTTTGGCATGCCTCAAGGCAATGGATGACTGAGGGGAAGGTGCGATTGTTCAAGTCGCATCATTCTGATTTCAAGGATGGTGAGCAGCAAAGAGATTTCATCTATGTGGATGATGTTACGGAAGTTTGTTTGTGGTTTATGAAAAATCGCCAACATAGCGGCTTGTTTAATCTTGGCACGGGTCACGCCACGACGTTCAAGGATCTGGCCTTGACCCTCTTTGAGGCTATAGCCCATGATCCGCAAATTGAATTTGTGGATACCCCTGAGCATTTGCGCGCACAATACCAGTATTATACCTGCGCCGACATGGCTTGGTTACATCGTTTGAATTGCCCTGTACAATTCACGAGTCTGCGTGACGGAGTTTTGGACTATTACCGCCGAGAACTTTCTAGGATTTACCCTCCGCCTCTTTCTTAGCCTATGGTCTGGCCATCATCCTTTGATTTTGTCTGGAAGAAGCTGATAGCTAAGCCTTTGATTTATTGGCTGCTGTGGTGCTTCCTGGGATTGGCTGTGTTATGGTCCTACCAAAGCCAACAATGGTCCTCTTCCAAGCTGGTGTCGGAAGCGGTCCGGTATTGGGAGCAACAGCTCCCAGTAATTTTTGAGCAAATGGAGGATTGGAAGCAGAATCCCGATGCTGTTCAAGGTGCATGGGACGAGGTGTCTTGGGATCAAGATGGTTGTCGTACGTATTGGAAAGGTAATGATTTGTCATCCCGGGATGATAAGGTTTTTCAAAATTTGAAGGAGGATGCATGGGTCAAAGTGCTCAGCGGCAGCGGGCTTGTCTTCGTGCAGGACTCGCCACATGGTCGCCGTGTGGCTTTTGTTCGATTGGAGTACCGATATGGATTAACAACGGGTACTATGCCTTTTGGTATGCTTGTTCCCTTTGACGGCGGGGATAAACTTTACATCGTTCCACCGAGCCAAACTATGGACGGGCAGTCGGTAAGATGGGAGGGGAAGGTGTGGTTCAGGGTTCAGGCCGCTGGTCGTCACCAAGTTTTTCAACGATCGAAACAATGGATTTTTCATGGGTTGTTGGGATGCTGGTTGATGCTATGGGCACTATTGGTGCGTGGGTACCATCGAAAACGTTGGGTTGCTTCATCGATGTGGATTTTGGGAGCCTTAGTGGGCAATCTATGGTTATGGGGTTCGGAATTTGGGGGATCACGTTTCTTCGAACTGGTACAAGGGGTGGACTGGTGCCTTTGGAGTCAGGCAGGAATATTGTTTAATGTGTTGTGGATAGCCCTTTTTATCAAAGTCTTTGTACTACCCCTTCACAAGGTCGATTCCAAGGAGCCAACATCATCTCGAAACATTATTAACTTGTTGGGGGCTTGGGGGGCTTGGAGCGGATTGTATTTGGCTTGGGTTTTGATTTTGGATGCTGGTCAGGTCAAAATTGGTTGGGCCAATCCTATGAATTGGTCTTGGGATGATGCCGCCTGGGTTCTATCGTTGATGATTTTAATGGTTCTGGTATTGAACTTGATGCAGAGGATTGAATTGTTCCGAGATGGGGATAAGCGACCTTTAGTGCTTGGTATTTTAGGGATGATCTTGGTGGTATTATGGGGATTCGGAGCAGGGTGGACGTTGTGGGGTTGGTTGTTGGGGTTGGGATACGGTGCATGGTTGGGTATAGGATATTTATGGAAGAGGTTCTCCCAAGGGTCTTCGGGAAAAAATCTCGTTTTGGGTTTGATGGGAATATTTTGTTCCATCCTCATTTACGGACAGCATTGGAGAATTCAAGTGAGTTCGGCTCAAGGTCAGTTGACGACTTTGGTTGAACCACGGCCTTTGGAGGCCTATACTTATTTTATTCCCTTCATTGATTCGTTGCGTGACGATGCCGCCTGGTTGGATTCCTCATCGCGGCCTGTGGTCGATTTGAGTCGGGTAATCTTGGACAAACACTATTCTAATTTGAATCCGTTCTTCGATTTGTTGAGTTCGGACCTAATACTTAATACCTTGGATTCAATAATTCCTGTTAATCCATCCAATTCGGAACTCGTATCGGCTTGGAAAGGAAGTGTTCAAGAATTCCAAATCAAAGGTCGCAATGCGTATCGGCTGCGGATTGCGGTAGGTATTTCTAAGCCTGTTCCGGATACATTGGTGGTGATTTTGGCACAAAAGTTTTTTCCGAGCTTCTCGCCTATACCCAGTATTTTGGGTACGGGCACCTCCTGGTCCAGTTTCCCTGGTCGCACCGGCCTTGCTTTGTACGAGAAGGGGTCGCTGATTTTTCAAAGCGGTGCCTATCCCTATCCATTTCTTTTGCCGGAGCCATGGTTGAATAGTTATGTGTTAGGGATATTATCGGGAGAATCCGTAATTTCTTGGTTTTCTGTATGGCAGAAAACCTCGTTTATGGGCCATAAGAGAAACCAATTGAATCCTTGGAGTTGGATGTTGAGCCGGGATGGAAGGCCGGTTTTGATCTTTCGTATAGAGAAAAACCAAGTAGCCGTTATGGTTCTTGAAAAGCCGTCCCTTATGATGCCCCTCGCCTTAGGGGCCCTGATGACCATGCTCATGTGGTGGATGCTTCGGCTTCCTAAGGGGAATTCTAGAAACAATTTTTGGGGTTCCATGCAGTGGAAGACGTTTAGGTTTCAAACCAAGGTTCAATGGGCCACGACTTTTTTGGTAATCTTGGTGATTGCTGCCCTGGTGGGTTTTACCATCTTCTTTATCACCGCGCAGTATCGTAATGAGTCGCAGGCTTCATTGTTGGCTCAATTGCGGCAGTTTCATCTCATGTCGCAGGATTTGGTTTCTGCCGAAGGGGCTCTTACCGATAACCTGGTCCGCGCAATGAGGGATCGTGCTGCTTTGAACGACATTGACTTTTTCCTCTATGATGTGGACGGGCAATTTCGTTCTGGATCGAGGGCATTGTGGTTCGAAAGGGCGTTGGTTTCAGATTATATGCCTTTCACCTTATGGAAATCGTTTGGGGAAGGTCAGTTTCAATTTCAGTTGATCGAGGAGAGGATTGGTCAGGTTGATTACCTGTCCGCCTATCATACTTTGCGCAATCCTCAAGGTCACTTGATTGGTTTTGTGAATTTGCCCTTTGTCAATAAAGCGCCTCGAGGGGCCCCGGAACTGAACGAGTATTTGGCGGGGGTTATTTCAGTGTTCGCATTGGTTTTGATATTGTCCATTCTCATGGCTTACCGTCTGGCCAAAGGGGTAGCTTTTCCAATTCAAGTATTGACCAAGGCTTTGCTACAAGCCAAAACAGGTCGAAAAATTACCTTGGACGAACAGATGAGTGGCGGTGAGTTCGGGCTTTTGCTTAAGTCTTACAATCAAATGGTGCAATCCTTAACGGAGAACGAAAAGCGTTTAGCTGAAGCGGAGCGTAATACTGCTTGGAAGGAAATGGCGAGGCAAATTGCTCACGATATCAAAAATCCATTGACTCCGATGAAGTTGCGTATTCAGAAATTGTTGCGAGATTACAAAGAGAACTCTGAGGTGTTTGATGCAAAATTCGAGTCGGATGCCAAATCCGTTTTGCAACAAATTGATTTGCTGACCGAAATAGCCAATACCTACAGGGATTTTTCACGGGAATCGGAGGCGGATAAATCTCCTATAATTTGGAGTAATTTAATTCAAGAAGTGGCAGGGTGGTTCAGTGAGCAATGTGTTTTGATTTGGTTTGTGGAGCCGCAGGCTGCAACGGCACGCATTCAAGGGCACCCGAATCGTTTGCAGCGTGTTCTTCAAAATTTGTTACAAAATTCCGTTCAGGCCAAATTAGATGATGCCGATAAGGCTCATGTGAACATTAAGCTAAGTTTAGTCCGTGACGAAATTGTCCTTGAATTAGTGGATCAAGGGACAGGAATTTCGGATGAAATGCAGGGACGATTGTTTGAACTTAATTTCACAACGCGTAGCAAAGGTTTGGGGTTGGGCCTGGCCATGTCCCGCAAAATCGTGGAACAGCATGGAGGAAGTCTTCGCTTGGGTTATTCCGATGAGCGAGGGACCGCTTTTATTTGGGCGATGCCACTTTACGATCCAAACTCGGAGCGTAGCGTTTCGTAAACCAGAGGCAGGGGCAGACCCATCACGTTGAGGGGACAGCCGTGGATGCTACGGATTGCCCTATGGCCCATCCATTCTTGAATACCATAGGCGCCTGCTTTGTCGTAGGGTTGATACTGATCCACATACCATTCGATCTCCTGCTGCTCGAGGGTGTACCATTCCAGGAAGGTGGTGGATTGCAAATGGATTTCTTTGTCCACCGTTCTTAGGCACACACCTGTATCAACTCGGTGGGTTTTTCCGGATAATTGTTGTAACATTGCAATGGCCGAATCCCGATCCAGGGCCTTACCCATTAAGCGACCTTCACAAATAACGGTTGTGTCAGCAGTGAGCAACAATTCGTTGCATGTTATGGGTATGGCAAGCGATTTGATGCGGGCCAGATGAGGGGCGGTTTCTTCAATGACTGGATGCAGCAGCGTTTCCTCATGAATGGGAACAACCCGCAGATCAAAGGGTAAACCGATATCCGACAACAAGGCAGCGCGTCGAGGTGAACCCGAGCCCAGCACAAGACGATGGCTAAGGCGTAGAGGTCCCATACAGAAAAATCATGTAATAGGCCCACAGGGAGAGGATGCCTATCGCAAAATACAGTTTAATCCAAAGACTTAAGGTTCGGTAGGGTTGTATGCTCTCCGAGGATTTGTCGCTTTCTTTGTCGTTTTGGGCCGAGTGGCTTTCCTTGGAGCCTATGCACAAGGCCACAAGCTTCCATAGAATGGCGGAGGACCATAGCCATGCCAAGGTAGAATACGCGGCTTCCATGGTGGCTTGGTTGGTCCATTGCAACCAGACTATGAATGTATTCAATCCCCAAACAAAGCTCCATACCACCGAGGTGATACAGGTGGTCCAACGAATGCCGTGAATGACGGCAACTGTGTGGGCTTCGATGTAAAGGTCGCCAGCATAGTCCTCACAAGCCTTGATTAATTCTCTGCTTAGGGTAATCAAGGTGCAAAATGCCAGGTAAATCAACCAAACCCTGTGGAGTTTATCCGAATCGCCTCGATAATACCGGAAGAGAATCCCCATGGCCTTGAACTCGTAGAGCCAAGGCAAGGCCACCCAAAGGAAACAAAGGAACACAATGACCAATGGGCCTATCAAACCTTGCTTTTTCCAATGTTCGGAATAGCGAAAAAGCAAGAAGACCGCCGCGATAGGCACTAAGGTGAGGTTCAGGAGGCCGGCTTGCCATGCGGACCAGGCACAGAGGCTTAGCCCTACGCCGTTCAGGCCCCAATATGCAGGCCAGAAGAGGTTCTCGGCGATGACGGGTCGTCTTTTCCCGTTGCGATGATCGGAATCCCTGTCAAAATAGTCGTTGATTAAATTACCAGCTCCGGCAAGCAAGGTCGCTCCCAGAACCATGATCAGGAAATCGCGATGATCCAGACCGAAATTGAGAAGCCGGGTTTCGAGTACTGGTAACATCAGAAAAAATCGAAATGAAATCAAGGTCCAAGCAAGTAATACCAGGTTAATGGGTCTGGTGGCTCGCATTACCAACCACAAATTCGACGATTCTTTGGAAGTTGGTTCAGTCATGGCCAAGCTTGGTCTTTTCTTGGGCGATTAAGTTACTCAAGGTGCGGTACAAGGCCTGTCCTTCGGGGTCCTGTTCTAGGAGGGCAAGGTGCTTGTCCATGGTTTCGGTATCGCCTCGATGGGCAGGGCCGCTTTGACGTGTCAAAGGATCTGCCGAATTTTTGGTAAAAAGACGTAGTTGTTGCTGCAAAATAGGCAAGAGCAAGCCGTGTTCTCCTTGACCCTCCAGGATTTTGTGTCCCCAATGCAGGAGCAGGTTGTTGAAGTTGGCGGTCATTACCGCGGCAAGGTGTATTTGGACCCGTTGAGCAAGGGTCGAAGGGATAGGATGGGCTTGCAGACCTCGGCACCATGCTTCCAGCATTTGGCGCAAAGGTTCGTTGTTGGTTTCCAACAGCATTGGGACGCCTTGCAAGAGATTTTCATGCGGTTGACTTAAATTCATCACGGGCCATAAGACTCCGTGACGAGGATGCCCGGCAAGAATCTCCATGGAAAGGGTGCCTCCGCAGTGTATTATGTGTTGATGGTCTTGGCATTCGAATTGGGCCGCAACCTCCGCAACGGCTTTGTCTGAAACCGCAAGCACAAGGACATCACCAGTCCACGAAGAAACATGAGATTTCGTTATCATTTGATGTTCAACCTCTAAGCGATTGGACAAGGCTTTGCCACGTCCTGCATGCCGCGACCAAACTTGGGTGATGTTGACTCCAGCATGCATAAGACCCAAGCTCAAAGCCCAAGCCGCTTGCCCGGCACCGACGATGGCGACACGTCCACCGGACTTAGTCAGCTCTTCGCTCATTTTGGTACTGACGGTTACGATGCACAATGCTCATGCTCAAACCCAAAACAAGGAGAAAGCTGCCGTACCATACCGCATTAATCCAAGGGAAGCGCAGCATCTTGAGCACCACATAAGGCCGTGGCGGAGGAGGCGTGGTTTGAACAGCGAGAGCAATTTGTTGTTTGCCAGGGTCTATGCTTTGCAATTGGAGGCGTATGCCGGGTTCGGCACTTTGGTCCGGATAACGAAATTCAACTCCGTTTCGAAGGACATAAACCGGCATCAATTGGAAGGTGGTATCGACTCGTTGAACGCGGACCGGGGCACCGACGGCAACCTGCGCGCCAGAACATTGGGCAGACCATGCGGAGTCGAGATTGGTCTTGAGACCTTCGAAGACCAGCAAGTATTCCTGCAGCATTAAGGTATCACCGCGTGCGTTGAGGTAATGCAAAACCGGTTCCTTGTATTCTTGCGAGGTGGCTTGCAAGGAAGCCGGGTCCGGAACCTGGGTGACGTGCATGTACAAATCATGATCCCAGAAATGCATCGTGGCCGGCGAGGCGATCAAACCCATCTTGGGATTGATCTGGGCATTGGGGTATAGCGTACGGCTGAAACGCACCTTGCCTTGGTCATCACTTTGTTCAAAACGAAGTTTGTAATATCGGTTGGGCTCAACCACCGAATCCCCCAGGTATTGTACGGAATACCCTGCAATGGATTGACTTTGATTTTCGTAGAGCAAGACATTTTCTCGGGCCTGGGCCGGGGAGAAATTGGGTCCCAAGGGGGTATTGTTAAGGTTCAAGGAAACTACTTCTTTGCGGGAGGAAGAAACCAAGATCCCCAGCATCATCAAGGCAAAACCAAAATGGGCAGTCAAGCCTCCTTGCCTCACGATTTTCTGACGACGACGGTACATGTGCGTAAGGTTCCCGACCAGCGCAAAGCAGGCCGCAAAAATCAAGAGGAGATAGGACCAGTACCCAATGCCCATGGAATAGGCCACGGCCAGCGTCAAGACCACAGCTACCAAAGTGATTTGAATGATCCATTGCAACACGGGCCTTGGATCGCTTTTCTTAAAGCGCAGCTCAAAGGCAACTGTTCCTAACAAAAGAATAAGGACCGCGATTGGCAATTGCCAACGGTTGTAATAGGAGACCACCTCGGCGGGGGGGGCCATGTTGCTGCCTGCGATGGCATTGAACACAGGAATAGAAGTGGTGAAAAGAATTTGCAAGGCGCTGATGACAAGGGTCATGCTTCCAATAAAAAGCCAAAATTCTCTGGAACTTCCGGCCTCTTCACCGTTCCTTTCACGGGCTGGGATTTCTTTCCAACGAAGGACGAGCAACACTATAGCAAGCAACACAAAGGCACTCAAGAAAATCAAAAGTTGACCCGACAAGCCCAGGTCCGTGAATGAATGCACCGAGCTTTCGCCCAAGATCCCGGAGCGGGTCAGAAAGGTGGCATACAGCACCAGCAAGAAACCGAGCAGTACGAGGATGAAGGTGGACCGCAGGGAATATTGGCTTTTGGTGTAGGCATGCATGCCATGCAGTGCGGCGACGAGCAACAACCATGGGAGCAGCGATGCATTTTCGACCGGATCCCAAGCCCAATAGCCGCCGAAATTTAAGGATTCGTAGGCCCATGCTGCGCCCATTACGATGCCGCTCCCCAGAGTGAGGATGGCGACCAAGGTCCAACCCTGTGCGAGACCCACCCATGCATCGTAACGTTTGGTCCACAAGGCACTCACGGCGTAAGCGAAAGGAATTGTGCAAGAGGCAAAACCCAAAAAGAGTACCGGAGGATGGATGACCATCCATGGATTCTGTAACAACGGGTTGAGTCCATTTCCGTCGGTAATCCATTGCAAGTAATCTGGTCGATTGAAAATAGGGGCCTGAAGGGTTTCACGAAGGAGGGTAAAAGGACTGCTTCCGATATGCCAATCCAACAGGTCAGGAATTACTAGGTTGGTTCCCAGAAGCATGCTGGTGAGCATGAGTTGGGCAAGGGAAAGAACTCCCATGACGCCAGCCTCCCAACGCCTTCCGCTTACGGCGAGAAATATCCACCCTAATACCATGTGCCAGAAAATCCAGAGCAGAAAGCTACCTTCCTGCCCTTCCCAAAAGGCAGATAAAATGTAATGGGTTGGCAAGGCTTTGGAGGCATGGGACCATGCGTAATGGTATTCGTAGCGATGGAAATAAATGATACCAAAAAGGGTGGCAATGATGGTGACCACCGCTGCACTGTGGATGCCGAAGGCCCAACGACCCCATTGTTCCCAACGACCTTGAGTCAACGTATGCCCACTTAAGGAATGCGCGTAGGCGAGGGTGCTCATCAGGGCGGCACAGAAAGAAACAATGACCGCAAGATGCCCCAAATGGCCGGGCCAAAGTAATTCGCCAGCATATTCCATTGCGAGGGTTCGAAGGGTTAGGGTTTAGGAGACGTGGTGAGCACTTGGTCTTCGGTGTATTTGGAAGGGCATTTGGTCAGAATTTGATCTGCTACAAAGACCGTTTTGGCAGGGGTATTCGATGCATTGGTATTCGCGGCGTTTGTATTCTCGGCATTCAAGCCGCCCTTTTCGCCGGATTTACTATTGCCCGGAACAATCTTGCCGATGATGACCACCTGTTCGGAGCGTTCGAAGTCTTGGGGCTTGGCACCGTAATACACCACGGGCATGCTCAAGCCTTTCTGGTCGCGTAACTTGAATTGGAGTAGGTTAGCGTCTTGGGTCGGATTGTAAACCAGCGGAAAATCCCGATCCAATTGCCCCACCACGTGGTAGCTTTGGTCAGGGTTGGCCGCTGCCTCGGCAAAGTCTACGTAAGAGCTGCTTTCACCCAGGGTGCTGACGAGAATCGCCAATCCGGTGCCAACCAGCAGCAAGAGGTAAAGGGCAGATTGTTTCATGGTTCAAAGTTCGCATCCAAAGAACGCATTCATGTGCATTTTTGTTGATTGAACGCAATTTTGAGTCAAAACCTTGTACTGCCTAAACCACCACGCCCCTTTCAAGTCCACATCGCATGAGTCGCAGAACCTACCCTTGTAGTCTTTTCATGCTCACCCTTTGCTGGGCCTTTTTGCAAACCATGTTGGGATGGGCTCAAGGCCGTGGCGGAGGAGGTGGGAATCGCTCCGAGCTCAGGCCCGTGATTACCGGGTGGATATTGGACTCTTTAAGCGGAGAGGGTTTGGCAGGGGTGAATGTGGTGGCCGTGGGGGTCAGGGACAGCAGCATAAGGACCGGGGCTTCCAGCGATGCTCAAGGCCGCTTTGTGCTCAACTTGCCGCGAGCAGGAGGCTATATACTTCAATGCACCTACGTGGGTTATACTCCGTATCGTAAGTTTCAGCGTTGGGTGGAATCGCAAGTCATGGGGAACATCCTTTTGGCTCCTTTGACCACGCAATTGGGATCGGTGGGTGTCGAGGCCCAGGCCCAACGCATCGAACAGCGAGGCGATACGACGGAGATTAACGCCGCCGGGTACAAGACGACCCCGGATGCGGATGCCGAGCAATTGATTCGCAAAATGCCGGGTATTACGGTGGAAAACGGAACCATCAAGGCCCAGGGCGAAGAGATACGTCGTGTTCTTCTGGATGGTCAGGAATATTACGGCAACGATGCCACCGCGGCATTGCGTAACCTTCCTGCTGATGCCATTGACAAGGTGCAGCTCATCGATCGATTAAGTGACCAGGCTCAGTTCAGCGGGATCAACGATGGCAATACCGAGAAAACCCTCAATTTGATCACTCGTACAGGATTGAACAACAGCCGTTTCGGGAAAGTGTACGGAGGTGTTGGCGCTTTGACCGATGAGCGGCAATTCCGGGAAGAGGAGCCCTTTCGTGCATTGCCCTTTGATAAGTACGGCCAGACTTTTCAGCCGCTGCTCCCCTCTGAAGGGGCCCGGTACATGAGCGGCGGTAACACATCCTGGTTCAGGGGAAAGCGCCGGATCAGTGCAGCCTTGCTTGCCAATAACATCAATCAACAAAATTTCTCCAGTGCCGAAATTTCAGGCCTACTGGGTGGAGCCGGTGGCCAATGGGGCGCAACGGGAGGGATGCGGATGATGGGCAGGGGAGGGTCCGGTGGAATGGGAGGAGGCAGTGGGGGAGGAATGTGGGGTGGCGCCGATATGGGGCTGAGCAACCCAACCCAAAGGGGTTTGACGGCAACACAATCCTTGGCGCTGAATTACAGCGATGCATGGAAGGGGGGCTGGAAAATTTCATCGGCACTGGTGGGAAACCAGACCTTGAATGAACAAAATTCTTCGGCGGTTCGGTCCTGGCTAAATGTGAGTGGCTTGGCCCAAGCCGACAGCAGCCGACAATTGCAAAGCGCCAACCAACAGCGTTGGACCGCCAGGTTGGAATGGAATCCTGATAGCAACCGAGCTTTG
>VHAW01000014.1 GCA_016872225.1 Sphingomonadales bacterium
CATCGGGTGACCGATCTGGATCGTCAATTAGCTAGAGTCCTGGATGAGCATTATGATGCTTTTCAAAACGGCTTGCAATACCCGCCGTAATTCCAAAAACTATAAAAAAATCACGATTCACCGAAGTTCATTTGTTCAAACCCTCCAAAAGCATGAATCCGGCTTAGCCACCGGTGTTATATGCCGCGAAATGGGTATCGTACCGACCACCTTTTACAAATGGAAAGCCATAAAGAAGGTAAAATTAAATATATAAATTTAGTTCAATAGGTCTCATTTTTGAATAAAGCTGTAAAAAAGCAAACTTTATCCCATTTCCATAAAATTCTACTCTAGTCATTAGCACCGATGAAAGTGTCTATATTGACTATGATGTGTTAAAATTAATCAGAAATTTTAAGAATTATACATCAAAAAGTAAAAATATTACAATGGAATTGACAGGCTTTAAGAGGGTATATAATATCAAAAATAGTAACCCACAGCAATCACCTTACTTATAATGGAAAACAAATTTGTATAGCCTGCAAACGGGAATTTTTTATAGTGCGTTACGTTTAAGGCAATTTATGGTTTGGTGGCAGAGAACAGGTTTTTATAGAAATCGGATATGGCACCGAGGTGAATGTCGTGAAAGGGTTGTTTTAGCTTGTGATGTGGCAAGATTTCAAAATATCTGGGAAATGAAGGGGAAATGGGTTTTTACAGGCAGGACATTGGTTATTTTTGTCCAAAACGTGTAAAATGCTATCCAAAAAAGTGCTTCAATATTTCGTGCTTATTGCCATTATTCTTTTGGCGGCTTTAAGTAGGGTAATTCCCCATATGCATAATTTTTCGCCTTTGGGGGCTATTGCTTTGTTCGGCGCAGCCCATTTTAGTCATCGTTGGCAGGCCTTGTCGGTACCCATCGCAGCGACTTGGCTAAGCGATTTGGTTATCAATAATGTCATGTATGCTCGTTTTTATCCGGAATTCACTTGGTTTTCTACGGGATTTTATTGGACCTACGTTTCCTATGTTTTGATAGCCATGGCGGGGTGGGGACTTCTTCGCAGGGTGAGCCTGGGCCGGGTCATTGGCGCAGCAGGTGTTTCGTCGTTGATCTTTTTTGCAGTAAGCAACTTGGGCTGTTGGGTGGGTTCGACGACTTACTCTCAGACCGTGGGTGGATTAATGACGTGTTACGCTGCGGGGGTTCCTTTCCTTCAGGGGACTGTTTTGGGCGATTTATTCTACAGTGCTCTTTTATTCGGTGGATATCATGCGATGCAAAATCGCTGGACCGTCCTGAAGCCTGCGGAGGCGACGATCGCTCATCGCTAATGCCTACAGAGCAGACCTGCTCCCGATGCCGGGCGGTAGTGATGCAGGAATTTTCAAGAGATTCGGCTCCAGAGCACTTCAAAGCCTATTGGGGTCAAACCTATTATTCGGTGTTATGTATTTCTTGTGCTGATCATTTGATGACGCTGCATGAAAGGGTTAAAGGGTGTCCTGTACCTGCTGTGGGCATGCCCTTGCAAGAGGGGCTTCATTTCGAGATGGAGGGTTTGAATTTAGTCTTTACGGAGGCCTATCACATGATGCGGGGGCATTGTTGCCGAAGCTCTTGCAAGAACTGCGTTTACGGGCTTGGCGCCCATCAAGCAATCTAATAGCCAAGCATGACAGTTAAGATAACCAAGACCGTCAAGACCAACAGAGGTGAATCGCGTCGCGTGGTGGATTGGTACCCTCAGCGAATTGTTTGCTTGACCGAAGAGCCTACGGAAATTTTGTATCGCTTGGGCGAGCAAGACCGCATCGTCGGAATTTCGGGATTTACGGTCCGACCTGCTCAAGCGCGCAAAGAAAAGCCCAAGGTATCGGCATTCACCGAGGCCGATATCCCGGCCATTGTCGCCTTGAAACCAGATTTGGTGATTGGCTTTTCCGATATTCAGGCAGACATTGCTCAAAGCCTTATAAAACAAGGTGTTACGGTGTTGATGAACAACCATCGCTCGGTGGAAGAAATTCTCAAAACCATCGTACAAATCGGTGCTCTGGTAGGAAAAAGTTCAGAAGCCATGGAATTAGCGCTCCATTATCGTCGTAAGCTCGAGGCCAGGCAAGCGGTGAATGTGGGGCGAGTGCGTAAACCAAAGGTGTATTTTGAAGAATGGTACGACCCCATCATTACAGGGATCCGCTGGGTTAGTGAATTGGTTGAGGCGGCCGGTGGAGAAGATGTGTTCGTACATCATCGCAATGCTTCCTTGGCTCGTGATCGTATCGTGGGCGACCCTGTGGAGATCGTGAACTTGAAACCTGACCTTATCCTTGCTTCATGGTGCGGAAAGAAATTCAAGCCGGAACGCATGCGGGAGCGAGCAGGGTGGGCATCAATGAAGGCTGTTCAAGAAGGGCATCTTTATGAAATTCCTTCCTCCATGATTTTACAGCCGGGTCCTGGAGCCTTGGGCGATGGATTTGACAGGCTTTGTGAAATCATTGACCGTTGGTATCTAAAGTAGTGTATCTTTACAACGCTTTGAGGTTCCCATTTCCATGGGACGAAAAGGGAACTCCGGTGTAATTCCGGGACAGTACCAGCTGCTGTAAGGTCCGCTTCAATTCCGAGCATAAAGTCACTGCGATCAGGTTAAGCCCATCGTGGGAAGGCGTTCGGAAGGGACCAAGTCAGAAGACCTGCCTGAAGCCGTCACCGTCGGGTTTTCTGGATCAAAAACTCAGGGTAGCTTGGCAAGCCATGGCATTTTAGTGCCTTTGGACCGGTCTGCTCTGTTTTGGGATTTGAAAAACCTGACCCTCAACAGAATATGGAACACGTTCGATTAAATGATGCTCAGAAGTGTAATTCTCTCCAACGGGGATTGGCTTGGAGTTTTGTGTTCTGGGCTTTGGGAATGTATGCGGCTAAGGAAACGTCAGCCGTAGGTTTCAAAAATGAATTTTGGGAGTCTTTCGACACGACCACAGATGGTCAGTACTCAGTCACCCCAATTTTACGTAAGGATTTGTTACCCGTGGAGGTGTCTGGATCACGCTTTCGTCCTTCGATGATGAAAGTGGACTCCATGGTATTGAAGTGGATGCCCTTGCACTCTGCGGCTGATCTATGGGGAGTCCAAGGCAGTATGGCTCTGCGGCAATCGGTTCCTGGGGCTTTATCCACCTTATTGTACCGCGGCTGCTCTGGTAACCAAAACGATTTGACTTGGGGAGATTTCGCACTGAATAATCCCATGAACCGTACCATGGATTTGCAATTGATTCCTGCCTGGCTGTTTCCTGCCTTGAATATCTTGAACGGAGCGGATGCCATACAATCCGGGGGATACGGCATTGGCGGCCAGATTGAACTTCGTCCCACCAAGGAATTGGATGATTTTCCACAACAAGTTTTTGCGGGACTTGCTTCTCCTTGGCTTAAGGAAATTTCACTGATGACAGGGACTTCCGGGGAGCGTTCTCTGGGGTTGGCGATTAAGTACTGGGAGGGTCGATGGTACAGTTCGACTCGCATCGTGGGGACGGTGAATCCTAATCGCTACACTTACCGTAATACGGCAGTACAAGGATCACCAAAGGCGATAATGACGGGGGCAGATTGGGATCAAAAGGGCATTCTACAGCACCTGCGATTTCAGTATAATCCTCGTAGCTATGCCGAATTAGAAGTATGGGCTCAAGGCAATAGCCGGGGTATACCTGCTTCCATGACTTCAAGGCCAAATTCAGCCAAGCAAAACGATAGTATGTTACGAATACAATCGGCTTGGCACCATGGATGGGGCCGAGGCTACAAGTTTTGGGTATCCCAAGCCTACCAACGCGATTTGAATCGCTATCTCGATACCCTGCAGGGAATAAGCGGGTTGCATCAGGTTGAATTGATACAGACTCGTACGGGGTTTAAATTCAATGAACGAGGTTGGCAAGTGCAGGCTCTTGTACAAAGGGATTTGCAACGAGCAGTTTCATCCCAATATATTGAATCCATTGTTCAAGAACGTTTGGCCTTGGTCCTACCCGGAGTATTACGTTGGAGACAATCGGAGTATAAAGTCCAAGTTCAACGGGAAAGCCTACAGGGTCAATGGATGCCTTGGACCCTGCAGGGGCGCTGGAATTATAGCTTGGGAAAGCACATCTTTTGGTTTGAGTATCGTAAGGCATTCAACCCCCCAACTTTCAACGATAGATTTTGGGTACCCGGGGGGAATCTCTCTTTGAAGCCGGAACTGATGTATCAAATCGAGACAGGAGGATTATTTGATCGTGCCGTAGGTAGTTTTAAAGTTCAAGGTCAATGTCAGATTTATGGAAGGTCTCTTCGTAACAAAATTTGGTGGCAACCTCAACCGAATCAATCTTGGTGGACTCCATCTAACCTTGCACAAAGTCATGCTGTAGGTATTGAGGCTAGGCTTCAGGTTTCCTCTTTCCAGGGCCGGTTCATCGCGAGATTGATAGATGGGGCTAATAATGGGAGAGAGAAATTGCGTTGGACACTGAGTGTTGATTACCAATGGAACCGGACCTGGGCAGGAAAGGAACTTTCGCCGGGCCTTCAGCTTCCTTATATTCCTGTGCACAAAGCATGGTTACAGGGAACGCTTCACCTGAAGTCGTTTTTTGGACAGGTTATGGTCACCGCTATTTCGTCACGGTGGACTACGGTAGATGCTTCAACTTTCTTACCTCCCTGTACTTTGATGAATGCTGGAATTGGGTATGAATATCACCATTATCGAATGGCAATTGGGATACGCAATATTTTCAATACATCGTACCAAGATATGCCTTGGTTTCCACAACCGGGGAGCCAAGCTCACTTCTCTGTTTATGCAAAATTTTAATTGCACTAAATCTTTTAATCTAATTTTTTTATTTTCATTGAACCCTTAAATAAATTTTATGAAACTTTCTCAATCCTCCCCTGTATTCTTTTTTTGCCAAAATCTTTTTCGGTTATTCTGCCTCTCTATTGTACTGATATCCTGTGCTAAAGAGGATGTAAAGCCGCTGTTATCAGCCTATGGCAATGGTTTGTGGGTGGTCAATGAGGGCCCATTTGGATCAGGAACCGGTACGTTAACTTGGATTTCTCGGGACGGAAACAGGATAGAACAAGATGTGTTTGGGAAGGTCAATCAAAGGCCCTTGGGCAATATTGCACAGAGCATGCAAAGCAGGGGAAATCAAGGCCTGATTGTAGTCAATAATGCAGGTAAATTAGAGTGGGTTAATTTACAGACCATGGTTTCGGAGGGTATGTTGCAAGGATTGGCTTTGCCATCGGCTGTGGTGGTTGATCCTGTGCGTGGGAAAGCTTATGTTAGTGAATGGATTCGTTTTGGTGGGTCTGGCAGGGTAGCGGTAATTGACCTTGTGAGTAGACAGAAAATCAAGGATATTCCAGTAGGACCTTTTCCAGATGCTTTGTTATTAGCCAACCAGCAGTTGTGGGTTGCTAATGGTGATTCGAATTTTGTGACCGTTGTGGATATCAATGCCGATACGGTTTTGACTCATCTCGAAGTTGGCGATCGGCCTAACAGCATGGTTGCTTGGCAAAACAAAGTAGTGGTGATGTGTGGTGGTAGGCCGAGTTGGGCAGGAATAGAGACAGGGGGCTCGATTCATTTGTGTTCAACTACTCCGTTGCGCGTAGTCGAGGAGGACACTTTTGTCTTGCATGGTCAACATCCAAAAGATATGATTTTAATGCCTTCAGGCGATGCTGTACTCTATCAGTTAGAGGCCGCCAACGGTTTTGGTCTCCAACAATTAGGTTTACCATGGGCATCAGCGCCAATAAACCCTGGTTTACCCTTATTTCCAAAGGTATTTTATCATATTGCCTTTGATCCCTACGGAAATCGCTCATTTTATGCCACCGATGCAGGAAATTTTGGACAAGCCGGAAAATGTTACCGTTTTAATGGGCAATGGTCTCCTGTAGATTCTTTTACAACAGGAATTGCCCCAGGACATTTATTTTTTGTGCCGTAGATTTTATCAATGAATTGGGTACTGCTATAAGATTAAGGACGGCGTGGGAGATGGTTTTCGGCTAGCATGCATCGGGCTGATCCGCCACCAATACGTTCGATGGTTGGAATTTCGACAGGGAGGAGGTTGGCATTAGCCTCAATCTTTCGGCGTTGTTTTGCTGTCCAGGATGCAATGGCGCGTTGGGAGGCTATCCAGTGCGGTGTGCCGTTTGCAGAATAAGCCTCCAAGACATTCGCCGCAAATTCGCTAACCTGTTGCAAGGTGAGGTCGATGATCAACCTGTCGCTATCCTGCAGGCGTTGGCGAATTTCAACCTGTGTTAGCTTCTCCACACCTTCGCCACCCCAAAAGGCGAGGCTACGCCCCAAGCTCATGACCACGTTTGTATGGTACAGGGGCAGACCATGAAGATCCTGCGTTTCAAAGGAGAGGGGTTCGTAACCAAAGGTCGAACACCATGAGTGCAAAAGCACGGTACTGGTTCGGCTCGAAAGAGCAGCGTAGACCACGTGGTTTTGATGATCAAAGACCATGCTTCCTGTTCCTTCCAGGTATTGACCTCCATCGGCCCAGTCGCTCCAATCCGATTCAAAGTCCACCTGGAATCCAGCTTCAATCAATTCATGGGCCAGGTTGGGACGTATTTCCATACGCCTTGAAGGAGATTCCATCGGGAAATGCACCAAGCCTGCACTTCCGTTTGCGATGACCGAAATTGACTCGACATAATCTTGGCCATTATGCTTGACAGGGCTGGTCGGCAAGGTACAAAATACATTGTTAAGAAATACCGCATCCGGGCATGCAGGATGATCGCGATCTTCCAGAATGGTCAAGGGAATACCGGCGCTTTGAATGGTATCAGCCATTCGGTCAAATTCACGAAGGCCTTGAAGGGTAATTTCTTTGGCTTCGGCCGGAGACGGCCCTGCGGCTTGAAATGTATTGCTCAATGCAGTTTCTGGGTTCCACCCAAAATGCTTGGGGCGGAGCATGATCAGCCCTGGACCGCATGGGGTGGACTCGTAGGTCATAGGTTAATAGGGCTATTCCTTGTAATGTATTCTATGTCGCAATGCCAAGGCTTCATTATTTATTTGGAAAGGCCACCGGTGATAGATGCAGTGATACGCACCACCAAAGCTCTAGGGAAAAGACCGGTAGACGCTGCAAGGAAACGATTCATGAAGCCGTGCACGGCCACGGTTCTTCCGTGCATCATAGCTTCGTGGCCAAATCGCGCGACCTCGGCCGATCTCGGAATTTGTTTGCTTTTGAGCATGGACGGGGCGGCTTGTCCTGGTTCTTTCATGGCCTGCGCAAAGCCGCTTTGGGTAGGGCCTGGACATAGGGATGTCACCGTAATGCCATGGCGTTTCAGCTCAAAATGGATGGCTTCCGAAAAGTGCAAGACAAAGGCCTTGGTTGCAAAGTAGACGGCCATGCCGGGACCGGGCTGAAAGGAGGCCGTCGAAGCCACGTTCATGATGCGCCCGCTACCGCGTTGGATCATATCCTGCATGTACAATTTGGTCAGGTGAACGACTGCACGGACATTCAGGTCGATCATGGAGGCTTCTTTTTCCCAGGGAATGGATTCGAAGGGACCGTGCGTCCCAAAGCCAGCATTGTTGATCAGGTAATCTACCTGCAACCCCGAAGCGCTGGTGCTGCGGTACAGGTTTTCAATGGATGCTGGTAAGCTGAGGTCTAAGCCGTAACAATGAATATCTAATTTATGCGGACTCGAGGTTAGGATCTCTTCACGCAGGGCTTCGAGGCGGTCCAGCCTACGGGCAACGAGGATAAGGTCATCGCCTGCAGCGGCATGGATGCGAGCAAGTTCAAGGCCGATTCCGTCAGAGGCTCCGGTAATAAGGGCTGTGGGCATGATTGGCTAAGGATTAAATTGGGAGAATAGGCGGGTTAGGAATTGAATTTCTATGCTTTAGTCTATTGTATTTTGACTCTGTAGTTCATTGTATGGATATGGAATAGACTTTGAGAATTTTAAGGGGTTAGACTTTGTAACAAGGAGTCGTCTTTGGCAGACTTCAGGCGGATCAAGTCACCCATGATTTCGTTGGGGACGGTGGCCGAAAGGACATATTGCTGAATTTTCCAGGATCCGTTGGCGAAGGTCATCACGCCAGAACCGCGGCATAATTTCATTCGGGTGTCGAGCAATTCTTCGAACCATGCGACGCTGCTGTCCGCCGTGAAATGGAATAGCCGTGTGACCGCCTGCATGTTCCAGGCCTTGCCCCGTTCGAAATGCGGTTGGGCATAGGCCATGAATTCGGCTTTGGTCCAGTGTTCGCCTGCATCGGTTCCGACGAAAACCGACGAATCGTCCATGCATTGGAAGTATTCTTGGAACTGGGCCTTGGCTGCCGCCTCGTGATAACGATCAAGGCAAGCCGTTGCCGATGCAAGAGCATTGCTGGCCTTGTCCGGAGCCGAAGGGGAACAGGCTTGGAGGAAAGGAATTAAAGCCATCACCTGGCCTATGGCCCGAATTAATCGATAGTCAAGAAAAGCCATTGGAAGAAGTTTTATTAAAAGGGGTTCTTTGGCGGACAATGGGAATTATCTTCAAAAATTTGTGGATATCCCAAAGGTAACCTAATTTAGGAACATGAAAACAAACCCGAATATGCCTTATCGTTTAAGGTCAGCGTTTCGAATCATGGTCTGCACCGGGCTGTTCCTGGTGGGGATTGTTCTGAATATAGGGGCTCAAACCCGTATCAGAGACTTCATTGATGCCGAAATTTTTCTTAAAGGGGTCTTTGGACAGGATTGTCGAATGGATGAATACGGTATTCTCAAGATTAACGGTAAAGACTACAAGGCGGGGAACGTGACTTTCAGGCTAAGGGATGTTCGCATCCGTTATGAAGAACCCAAGGCAGGTCCTAATTGCCCTGTGCCATGTCCCCCTAAAGCGGTTATCAAATTTGTATGCAGAAAAACGCCTTGTGTTTCGGTGATTCAATCAGAGAATAGCATAGAATTTCCGGCTTCCATGGCAGTTTACCAATTGGAGTTTACCGATCTTCCTAAAGGACGCAAGATGTTCAGCATATTCTTGGAATTGCAACGCTTTCTTCGACAAATTGCGATATCGGAAAGTTCTTTTGCCAAATAATGGCGAAGGTTAGGGCAGCCTGCCTAAATTTGATGTTATGCCTTACATGTTCCGGCGGTACTGACCGCCTACCCCGTACAAAGCTTGGGTAATTTGTCCCAAGGAACAGTATTTCACCGCTTCCATGAGCACATTGAACAGATTTTCCTGACGAAGAGCGGCCAAGCTTAATTGGTTTAACCAATGCTGCGCCTCTTCGGGGTAGCGTTGATGCAGGGCATTCAGCGCCTCAATTTGCGCTTCTTTTTCGGCCTCGGTCGCACGAATCACTTCGCCGGGAATCAAAGTGGGCGAGCCTTCTCTGCTTAGGAAAGTATTTACACCAATAATCGGAAGATCCCCGTTGTGTTTGAGGGTTTCGTAGATAAGGGATTCTTCTTGAATTTGATTGCGTTGGTACATGGATTCCATAGCGCCGAGGACCCCGCCCCTTTCGGTTATGCGATCAAACTCCATCATCACGGCTTCCTCGACCAAATCGGTGAGTTCTTCGATCACGAAAGATCCTTGAAGGGGGTTCTGGTTGTAGGCTAAACCTAATTCACGGTTGATAATCAATTGAATGGCCATGGCCCGACGAACCGATGCTTCCGTGGGGGTGGTGATCGCTTCATCGAATGCATTGGTGTGAAGAGAATTGCAATTATCATAAATCGCATACAAGGCCTGTAAAGTGGTCCGAATATCGTTAAAATCAATTTCTTGAGCATGAAGGGATCGCCCCGAAGTCTGGATATGGTACTTAAGCATTTGGGACCGTTCATCCGCTCCATATTTTTCGCGCATCGCTTTGGCCCAAAGGCGTCGTGCAACTCTACCGATAACGGCGTATTCGGCATCAATCCCGTTGCTGAAGAAGAAACTGAGATTGGGCGCGAAACGATTGATATCCATTCCGCGGGAAAGGTAATACTCCACATAGGTGAAGCCATTGGCAAGGGTAAAAGCTAATTGGGTGATGGGATTGGCCCCAGCTTCGGCGATGTGGTACCCTGAAATCGAAACGGAATAAAAATTACGTACCTGGTGTTGGATAAAGTATTCCTGAACATCCCCCATAAGCCTTAGCGAAAATTCTGTTGAGAAAATGCAGGTGTTCTGGGCTTGGTCTTCTTTGAGGATATCGGCTTGGACGGTACCACGAACCCGGGTCAAGGTCTTGCTACGAATTGCCTGATACACCTTCGGATCGAGGACCATGTCGCCGGAGAGGCCAAGTAAAGCCAATCCCAATCCGTTGTTCCCTTCTGGAAGTACTTGATCAGGCCGATTGCCCAACGCATGCTCCAAATTGTAAGAAGGCCATGGTGATGACGAGCTTTGAAGGGCCTGAATCCGAAGTTTAATTTGATCCTGAAGTCCGTTTTCACGAATATAAATTTCGCATTGCTGGTCGATGGCTGCATTCATGTAGAAGGCCAATAGGACGGGTGCAGGGCCGTTGATGGTCATGGAGACTGAGGTCGCTGCATCACATAGATCAAAGCCTGAATACAATTTCTTAGCGTCGTCCAGGCAACAAATGCTTACTCCGGAGTTACCGATTTTGCCGTAAATATCCGGGCGCCGATCCGGGTTGTTGCCGTATAGTGTTACCGAATCAAAAGCCGTGCTGAGACGCTTGGCTGGCATGCCGAGGGAGACATAGTGAAAACGTTTGTTGGTTCGTTCGGGACCACCTTCCCCGGCAAACATTCGGGTAGGGTCCTCTTGTTCGCGTTTGAAGGGGAATACACCAGCCGTGTAGGGGAACGAGCCTGGAACATTTTCTTGCAACATCCATCGCAGGAGGTCTCCGTAATGGGTGTACCGGGGCAAGGAAATTTTGGGCAACTTGAGCCCGGAAAGCGTTTTGGTATGGGTATTTACCTTTAGGTTTTTGCCACGAACACGGTACACAAATTCATCAGCCATGTAGGCGGCTTTGAGGGTGGGCCATGTTTCCAGCATACGAGTATAAGATCCCTTCATCAGTGATTTAACACCGATGATCCGCTGGTGGATCGCTTGCTGGGCATTCAGGGAATCAAGGTTGGTGGTCGCATCGGGTTTGCAATCAGGGCTTGGATCTTTGGGGCTTGTGGACAAGAGTCGATGGCTTTCTTCCAGGGCAAACCATTGTCCCGCCAGTTCGGCTTGTTCATTTACCTCTTGATTGTAACGTCGTATGCTGTCAGTGATTTCGGATAAATAACGTGTACGCGATGGCGGGATAATATAAATTTTCTCGGAGAGACCTTCGGTTACAGGGTAAGGCTGGTCCGCCAAAGTGAATCCACATCGGTCAGCAAGCAAGCGCATCAAGCGTGCGTACAGGCGGTTCATGCCCGGATCGTTGAATTGGCTGGCAATGGTTCCCTCCACCGGCATTTCGGAGGGAGGCGTTTCCCATAATCCATGGTTGCGCTGGTACTGCTTTTTGACATCCCGAAGCGCATCCTGACCACCGCGCTTATCGAATTTATTGACCGCAATCAGGTCGGCAAAATCGAGCATATCTATTTTCTCCAATTGGGTGGCAGCACCATATTCTGGCGTCATCACATAGAGTGATATATCGCTGTGATCGATGATCTCGGTATCGCTTTGGCCGATGCCCGATGTTTCGAGAATAATCAAATTGAATCGGGAGATTTTGAGCAACGACAAGGTGTCCCGCACATGCCGGCTCAAGGCCAAATTGGATTGCCTGGTGGCGAGCGAGCGCATATAAACCCGTGGATGGTGAATGGCATTCATGCGAATGCGATCGCCGAGCAAGGCCCCCCCGGTTTTGCGTTTAGACGGATCCACTGATACTACAGCGATACGAGGGCCTTCGTGCGGGTTCAAAGGGTTTCCGGTGCTGTGAATGAAGCGTCGAATCAATTCATCCACCAGCGAAGATTTACCGGCACCTCCAGTCCCGGTGATTCCAACTACAGGGATTTTTGGAAGCGTTTTCTCGTTGGCCTTGTGATCAGTATCGTTGTTAATCGAAAAGCCTAAGTTCTTCGCTAATTGGGAAAAAAGTATCGGATCGTTTTCGGCCAGCGAAATTCCGCGGGCCAAGGCAGGGTCAAGCCCCTGACGGATTTGATCGGCCCATTCGGCGATTTTATCCTTTTGATCTGAAACCACCGAAAAATCAGATTGTTGCAACAAATCATTGATCATGCCTTGGAGTCCCAAGGCTCTTCCATCATCCGGAGAATAAATACGGTTGATCCCGTAGGCATGCAATGCTTCGATCTCCGAAGGGAGAATGGTTCCGCCACCCCCTCCAAAAATACGGATATGCGGACAATTCCTCTCCCTTAGAAGGTCATAGAGGTATTGAAAAAATTCGATATGCCCGCCTTGGTACGAGGTTATTGCAATAGCCTGGGCATCTTCTTGGACGGCACAATCCACGATTTCTGCGGCCGAACGGTTGTGGCCGAGGTGGATGACTTCGGCCCCACTTTTCTGAAGGATGCGTCGCATGATGTTGATGGCAGCATCGTGCCCATCAAAGAGCGAGGCGGCGGTGACGATTCGAACGGGATTTCGAGGCTGATAAACGGTGATATTCTGCATTTCGCGCCAAATTACAACGCGGTTAGGTTAAGGAGGTTTGTTTAGGCTGGTGGCTAGCCCTACTTTTGTTCCATGGCTCGTTATTTGCTCACTGCCGCGTTGCCTTATGCCAACGGTCCGATACACATAGGCCACCTAGCGGGTTGTTACCTCCCTGCGGATGTGTACCATCGCTACCTGAAAGCTAAAGGCGATGACGTTCTTTTGATTTGTGGAACGGACGAGCATGGAGTGGCCATCACTTTGCAAGCTCGCAAAGAAGGAGTAACCCCTCAGGAATTGGTGGATAAGAATTTCAAGATTATTCATGAGGCTTTTCAAGGACTTGGTATCGAATTCTCTCATTTTTCAAGAACATCCAGGGAAATTCATCACCGAGAAGCCCGGTCCTTTTTTTTGGATTTGTATAACAAAGGATTTCTTAAAGAAAAAACTACCTCACAATTTTATGATCCTGTTGCTAGAACTTTTCTTGCAGATCGATATTTAGTGGGGACATGTCCGCATTGCGGATTTGACGGGGCTTACGGAGATCAATGTGAGAATTGCGGCACTTCATTGAGCCCGGATGAACTCAAAGAGCCCCGTTCCGTTCTGAGTGGCTCCGTTCCTGAGAAGCGAGAGACTAACAATTGGTTTTTGCCAATGGATGAAATGCTCAATCTTCCTGAATTTGCCAAATACACCGAACGGATCACGCGATGGAAATCCAATGTCAAAGGGCAGTTTCATTCCTGGGTTCAGCAAGGGTTGCAGCCCAGAAGCATGACTCGTGACTTGGATTGGGGGGTACCTGTTCCCTTGGAAGGTGCTGAGAATAAGGTGCTTTATGTTTGGTTTGATGCGCCCATCGGATACCTTTCGGCCACCAAGGAATACATGGAATTGCAGGGAAATCCGGAAGGATGGCGAGCCTATTGGGAATCCGAGGATTCTCGGCTTGTTCATTTTATTGGGAAAGATAATATCGTATTTCATACCTTGATTTTCCCCATGATGCTTGCGGCTCATGATCAAATGGTTTTGCCTTGGCAAGTGCCTGCTAATGAATTCATGAATCTAGAGGGACGTAAAATTTCTACATCCAGGGGGTGGGCTGTATGGCTGCATGAATACCTCCGAGATGTTCCGGGAAGGGAAGATGAGCTTCGTTATACGTTGTTATGTAATTTACCTGAGACCAAGGATGCTGATTTTTCGTGGCAAGACTTTCAACTTCGGGTTAATTCTGAGTTGGTTGCTATTTTGGGTAATTTCGTGAACCGGGTCATGGTACTTACCCGCAAATTGAGTAATGGACAATGTGGAGATTTGCCGTCGGAAGATCCGAACACAGCGCACGGGTCCTTATCGCTCGAGTTGGATAGTACCGGCAAAGATATTCGATTGGCCATGGAGCAGTTCCGGTTGAGGGAAGCTATGGCCGGAGTGATCCACCTTGCTCGTCTGGGGAACCGGTATTTGGCCGAAACAGAGCCCTGGAAGATGCTCAAAAATGATTCTGAGGCTGCATCGTGCGTCCTAAGGGTCGCCGCCGAATTATGTGCTGAATTATGCATCGCCTTGGAGCCCTTCTTGCCATTTACAGCCACAAGATTATGTAGTCAATTGCAATGGTATCCCACCGATCACGACCGTGAAGCCTGGTGGAGTACCGGATTAAGATGTACCTACCTGACTTCGGGAAAACAGCTGGGAGAGCCTGCCTTGCTTTTTACCCCTATCGAAGATGATTTTATAAATGCACAGGTTCACAAATTGCAATCCATGAACGACCAAAATCCCCAAACCGCGCCAACGCCGTCTGATCCAACGCCGTCTGATCCAACGCCGTCTGATCCAACGCCGTCTGATCCAACCTTGTCTGTGCCTAACTCATCCCTTGCGTTGAAGCCCGAGGTGAGTTTTGATCAATTTGCTTCCATGGATTTGCGAATCGCGACGATTTTGAGTGCACAACCGGTTCCCGGCGCTGACAAGGTTTTTGAAATTAAGGTTGACCTGGGGGATGAGCAACGTACTGTCGTTTCCGGAATCGCACAGCATTTTCAACCCGAGGCATTGTTGGGCAAGCAGGTTTTGATGTTGATCAATTTGGCACCTCGCAAAATCAGAGGTATTGTTTCCCAGGGAATGCTCTTGTTGGCAGAGAACCGAGAGGGCCAATTGGTCTTGGTGGGCCCTTCCGGTACCGGAATTCGACCCGGTGACAAGGTAAGTTAGACTATGGCTTGGTTGCGTTAGAGCGCATTTGTTGATGCTGGTGCATGGGCTGTCTTGGTACTGCTTTTCAACAAAATTGGCGAAGGGTTGAGCAAGGGCATCCTCTTCTTTTTTGTTATTTTGATTCTGGGACAAGCGTCGAAAATCGCGAGCTCACTTTGCAGCCAAATGCAGTTCGTTCTTTATGGCCTTTAGAATATCTGCTGAGGCTATTTGTCCGGTCCATTGCAGAATTTTACTCCCGCGCCGTAAAGTGAGCTATATCTTAGACCGTTTCGATTGCAATACCAAAAAGATTCGATCATCGGCTGGCTCGATACCGGTTGATCATACAGGGTTTTTAAAAAAATAAGATCAAATTGACCACTTTCTTGGATTTTGTCCCTCCCTTTTTTTGGAAGCCATGAGCATTTTGCCTTCGTGTTGGAAACGTTCGAGAAGTTTTGGTTTAAGGTAAAGTAGAAATTTCACACCGAGGATGGCTTCCGATAGGAAACCCGATAACACTACAAAAATGCCTATTGGACTATTCAGAAGGGCTGTTGGTAGCCCTACAAAATCCCCCCAAAAAGAACAATTACTCTTACAAATGGCTTTAAAACACAGCCATTGTCAGTGTTATCAAGTCGATTGACCTGACATGTCAAAGCAGAGTTCGACCAAATGGCGGCTATGATCCGGCCAGGCTTTGGGAGGGGCTGGTGGTTGTGGCAGCCATTCTCTCAGGGTTATTCCGGCGGCAGCGTCCAGCCCTTGGCCCACCGCTACACCCATGCGACGAAGAGCTTCGGCGTTGCAGGCTTGTTCAAATTGGTGCTTCATGGGGATGACCATAAGCTTTTTGCCTAGAAACAGGGTCTCAGCCGGGGTCTCAAAACCGGCACCGCATAAAACACCTGATGCATGTTCCAAATGTTGGAGAAACAAAGCGTCTCCGGCAGGATGCCAAGTGAAGCGGCCCTCCTTGATTGATTCTTGCACGGTTTTGCTAAAGATGACCCATTCCTGTTCGGGACCGTAGCGGCTCAGAAAATCCCGAAGCAGGTTATCCCCGTAGGCTGGGAGGTAAACAAGAATTTCGGGGTTGTCACGCGAGGTTTGAAGAGCGCGAATCCCGGGGCGAATCACTGGAGTATAAATAAAATCATCATAGGACTCAAAGTGCAATCCAATGGACCTGGCGCATGAGGCATAATTCTGAAACAGCCATTCGGCATGGGGCGCCTTCAGATGGGCAGGCCGAGGGGCCAAAGGGGACAGAAAGGAAGCTTGATGACTGAGACCCACGATATGCCGGTACTTTTGTCGACGAGCGGCTAAGGCCGAAACCGGTTCAAAATCGTTTATCACCAAGTCATAATCGTGCAGGGGTAGCTGTCGGCTGTCGCTGAGCAATTGCCATGGACGCTGAATGGCCAAAGTCTGCCACCAATTAAAACTTCCATGACGTCCAAAAACAAAGCCAGCTCCTGCTAAACGGTATTTCACCGGGTAATTTAGGGTTACATTCACATCCTTTCCGGAAACCAGGATATCCAATTCGCCTCTTTCCACCAAGTGGGGGATGAATGCCGAGGCTCTGCTCATGTGCCCGTTTCCGGTGCCTTGAATTGCGTAAAGAATGCGTGACCTAGTCAATGTTATTTAAATAAATCCCGAAGGCCTTGGGTTACTAGTCGAAGATAACGAGAATATTTCTTCTAACAAGGGGTGAGGAAACAATCTTTCCTTCGAAGCAGCTTTGTGGAGGTCTTCTCTTCTAATTCGACTTTGAGTTGAGTTTTGGTTTAGGACTTACCCGACATGGACACACCCTATGCTGCTTGGTAAATATGGTCTTGATGATTGGTTGATGGATGTGCCCTGGACTACATAATCGTAACCTCTTTCGATGGCCAGGTTCGCTGTGTATACGATGCCAGCCAATACCGTTTCTTGAATTGCTAGATATCAAAGATATCCCCGTTGAGAATGACAATCCCTGGATCAATTTGGTCTGGGTAATGAAGGAGTTCATTGCCATAGCAGCCAAAAGGCCTCATTAACAAATCTTAAAGTACTAGCTGGTCTATTTTTTGCTTTTCCATCATTAAATATTCTTTGGGAAGCAAAATATTGGCGAAAAGTAAATTCATTGAGAACGATGAATCGGCAATGCGATTTGTATGCTAAATTAGATGCATGAATAAGTTCAATATTGGTCTTTATGAAGCTTTTTGACCCTTTTGGAAACCCTTTGCTGATCAAAAGAATCTTGTTCGGCGTCTTTGGATCATTTTATTATATTGGATTGTGCGTCATCAATAGGCTTCGCATCAACGGTACCAATATCGTAAGGGATTTGCCCTCCAACAATGTGTTATTCGTATCGAATCATCAAACCTACTACCGTGACGTAATGGCCATTTTTCATTCCATTTGCGCAGCCAAATGGGGGTACGGAAAGAGATTGTGGGCTCCGTTTTATTTGTTATGGATTCCAGCAAGGTTGTATTATGTCGCTGCGACGGAGACCATGAAGAAAAGTGGATTTCTACCTTGGCTGTTCAGCCTGGCTGGTGCGGTTACAGTGAAACGTACATGGAGGGAAGCTGGTCAAGAAGCGCAGCGTCTGGTGGATGTTTCTGAAGTTGAAAAGATTTACAAGGCCTTGAATTTTGGTTGGGTATTGACTTTCCCGCAAGGAACCACTAAACCTTATGCCGAGGGGCGACGAGGGGTTGCCCAAATGATTATCGAGCAGAAGCCCGTTGTGGTTCCTGTGGTTATCAACGGATTTCGCAGAGCCTTTAACAAAAAAGGATTGCTCCTTAAGAAAAGAAACGTGGATTTAAGCGTCACATTCAAAGCGCCCTTGGAAATTGATTACACAGCCAGTAAAGATCAAATTATCGGACAAATCATGGACGCGATCGAGCAAAGCGACCGTTTTCGCTTCCCGCATTACCGCCCGGCCCAAGGGTGAAAAAATCCTCCTTTTCGTGAGAATGCAGGGTGAGCAGTCCTGATCGGGTCAATTGAATAAGCATATTGCGGGCCCGTACGGTTCCAATATTAAACATTGACTTACATTGCGAGACATTGATGCGCGGGTTAGTCCTTAGGTAATCCAGCAGGGCTTGTTCTTTGCTTCCAAATTCAAGGACGGGTTCATCTTTCCTTTCCGGTTCCTCGTTTTGTAACATTCTAATACTCATGTCGGAAGCTAGTAGGCACCGGTCGTTGCTCCGGATATAAACCTCCCATTCACCCTCATCACTCAAACAACAGACTGGTTTATGGTCAGATTCTTTGATTTCCACCATCAGGACTTCTTTCATACCGACTTGCAGGGGGTGAAAATTCAGGGGTACTTCAGGCATACAAAAAAAATTTCCAGCATTTTCCAGCATTTGCTTTTCAGCTTCGGTATCCAGATGCCGAAGACTGCCGTTATCCCTTACACCCACTAGCAAGCGGCCTCCTCGGGTATTGGCGAAGGCACAAAGGGTTTTTGCAATTTTGCGCGATGAGGAAATCGTCTCTTTGAAGTCTTGACGATCATGTTCCCCCTCTTCAATCCACCGATAAAAGTTCACATGACTGATACCGGAGCACGTATCCCCTTTGAGATTGACCGGGCCTGAATGCTGGACGCTTGTACGGTGGCCCCTGATATCCTTTTTCACACCTTGAAATTAAGGGGGGGGATCCTGCAAGAGGCATTCCGGGTCCCAGAAAACTTCTTGAAAATTCTGGACGATATCGTCCAGGACGTAGATGCCTTCCCTTTTTAATTGGTCGGCCATCGTGGTTTTGCTACCAAAATGATGTTTCCCGCTGAGCAGGCCATTCCGGTTAACCACACGATGAGCAGGAACTGCCGGGATCACCTGATGGGAAGCGTTCATCGCATAGCCCACGGCTCTTGCGCTTCGCCCGCTTCCCAAAAATTTAGCAATAGCGCCGTAGCTGGTGACCCTTCCACGCGGCACCAGTCGAACAACCTCGTAAACAGCGGCAAAAAAATCCCTTTCCAATAGACCCAAAAATACAATACGCCTTCTTTGAAAGTGGAGAACCCTTGGTAGATATGGTTTTATCCCCTAATTTGCGAGGGTAATTAAAAAAATGGAATTTGTTATAGGCCAAATCTCCGGGTTGATGGACGCTCGCTTTGCGGCGGCGGCAGGCACCGAGCGTGTGATTTTGAATCCTTGGCCAAGCCAGGGATTCTCAGCCCATGGGACAGGTGATTATGAAGCCGATTATGTACATCAAGCGGAGGGACAAGTTGAAATTTTGAAGCAAACACTCGCTACCTGGAATGAAATTAAAGATTGGGTCGCCGGGCCAGAAATTTGGTTGGCTGTCCCATCACCATGCCTATCGATGGCATTGGAAGCCTATAGTTCTTTGGAGGATTGTTGTGGAATCATGGTTCCGGCAGGTCAACCCTATGCAACAAGGTTACCGTCTCAAATTCCCTCACAGATTCCCCCACAGATTCCTTATGCTTTGGATTTTTCTTTTACAGGTTTAAGCAGAACGAGAGCATGGTCTTCTGTTCACCCACCGGAATGGGTAGTGGTGCCATGGTCTCTTCTTGGGACGGATTCAGGAAGCTCCGAATGGGCAAATAAGGCAACCTATGTCTTGGTGGAGTCCCTCGAAGGGGTTGACGCCTTACAAACCTTGCAGGAGCTTCCATCTATTGTTGGGATTTACCTCCAAGCGAGACCAGGCGACCAAACGGACTACGAGGCTTGGCAGCAAATCATTGATCGAATAAGTCTATAAAAACCTTGCCCTAAGGTAGTGAATTGGAAGGCCTTGCGCCATATAGCGTGATTCGTAGGTGGTATGTACCGATAGGGCGCTTTGTTCTTTGGAATCTCTTTGCGCCTCATTTTCAGGGGAGTGAATATCCCGAATGCAGCGTTCGATATGAAGTCCTTCGGATTGCCAGGCTTCGAGGGAGTATTCAAACAAAGGTGTGTTATCGGTTTTGAGATGGATGCAGCCGTTTGGATGCAGAATATTTTGGTATCGGCGCAGGAAGGCAGGACTACTGAGGCGTTTTTTTTCGCGGCTCTCACGGGGTTGCGGATCCGGAAACGTGATCCAAATTTCATTAACTTCGCCATCCGCAAAATACTGCTCTATTTGCTCAAGTCGTGTTCGTATGAAACCCGCATTGCGGAGCATTTTGCTTTCTAAGATCTTGGCACCGTGCCACATTCTTGCTCCTTTGATATCGGCACCAATCCAATATAGTTCCTTGAATTTTTCGGCCATCCCAACGGTCCATAACCCTGTCCCACAACCCAATTCGAGGGTGAGGGATTTAATTTGGAAATTGTTATGGGATTCGGGGCGATGGGTGGGATCTGCGAGCAAGGATCGCCATTGGCCTGCACAATTTTCGGGATGTTCCCAAACCCAGGGCATGGCCGCCATTTCCGCAAAATGCGCGAGCTTACGTCTGCCCAACAGTTGAGGTATTATGGAGGATTCGGGAATAAAGGCGAACTGTGTTTTCCAATCCAAGGTACAAGGCGTCGGCCACCAGGGCGTGGCCTATCGAAACTTCGTGCAGCCAAGGAATGTGTTGATGCAGTGTTCCTAAATTAGCGAGATTCAAATCATGCCCCGCATTTACCAGTAGTCCTAAATCAGCAGCGGCACGGGCTGTTTCCACATACGGAATCAATAACTGCGAGGCATGGATTGATCCAACGTAATGCTTGGCATAGGCTTCGGTGTACAGCTCGATGGCGTCCACTCCGAGTTGGGCTGCCCTTTGGGCATGAATCTCTTCAGGGTCAATGAAAATAGACACCCGAATGCCGGCTTCTTGAAGTTGAAGGATCAAGGGGGTAAGGCGATTAGCATGCTTTTCGAGGTTCCAACCATGGTCCGATGTTATTTGAGCGGGCTCGTCCGGCACCAAGGTTGCTTGATGGGGCTTCACTTCCAGAACTAAGTCCATGAAATTCGGGTCGTAAGGATTCCCCTCGATGTTGAGTTCGGTATGCAGGCAGCTTTGTAGGGCCCTTACATCATTGAAGCGAATATGCCGAGCATCTGGTCGGGGATGCACCGTGATGCCATCTGCCCCGAAACGCTCGCAATCCAAGGCAACCGCCACCGGGTCGGGAATTTTCCCGCCTCGACTGTTGCGAAGGAGGGCGATTTTGTTAATGTTGACGCTGAGCCTGGTCAAAGCGAGAAGCTCTCACCGCAGGCGCAGGATCGGGCGGCGTTGGGGTTATTGAAGTGAAATCCTTTCCCGTTGAGCCCGTCACTGAAATCCAGTTCGGTACCAATCAAGTAAACCAGGCTTTTTTTATCGCAGAGTAATCGGACACCTTTGTCTTCGAAGCGCTGGTCCTCCGGTTGGGGTTCAGCCTCAAAATCCATGCGATAAGAGAGGCCGGAACAACCTCCGCTCAGCACCGAAATGCGCAAGTAGGATTTGCCGCTTTGTTCAGGGTCAAGGAGCAGGGTCTGCACCTTGTCAGCGGCTTTTTGGGAGATTTGCAACATAGTTCTTGCAAAATTACAAGGAGGGAGGGACTTTTCCTTAAATTCGGGATTCAATGGATGACGCTGCTGGGAACCAAGTCCCCCTTGCCGAATTTTTGAGGGTTGAGCATCTGGGGATCGCTGTGCATTCCCTGGATGCGGCCGAGCCAATGTACACCCGCTTGTTGGGGGTGCCTCCCTACAAGAGGGAAACTGTGGAATCCGAAGGGGTGGTGACCAGCTTTTTTCGGGTGGGGCCCAACAAAATTGAATTGCTCGAAAGCTTAAACTCTGAAGGCCCCATCGCCAAATTCCTAACCCAAAGAGGGGAGGGCCTTCATCATGTAGCGTATGCGGTGGAGGATATCCGTGCCTCGATGGCCAGGCTACGCGACCAAGGGTTTCAGCTTCTTTCGGAAGAACCCAAAGCTGGAGCGGACCATCAGTGGGTTTGTTTCTTGCATCCCCGCAGTGCAGGGGGCTTGCTGGTCGAACTTTGCCAACCAAGGCAAGATAGCGGTTCGTCCTCTGTCGCTTAAGCGATTTGTTCGACAGGGATCACGCCGAGGTTGCGGCCAACTTTGCCGAAGGCGTTAATGACCCTTTGCAATTGTTCGGTGGAATGTGCCGCGGATAGTTGAACCCGAATGCGGGCCAGGCCCTGCGGGACGACCGGGTAAAAGAAACCGATGACATACACCCCTTCAGCTAACAAGTCATCGGCCATGCGTTGGCTCAAGGCGGCATCGTAGAGCATGATGGGGACGATGGCA
>VHAW01000015.1 GCA_016872225.1 Sphingomonadales bacterium
AGTGTGAGGCTTTATTACGGAGGGGTTTCTGCCTCGTTGGTTCATACCCCAAGCATGGCCTTGTTCAAGGAAATGCCTTTGCAGCCATGGGGTGAGACCCAGGGCATGGGATCCGTACCGTATGCCGGTATTCGCCAGGCTTACGATGAGATGGAATTGTTAGGGTTTACGCTTACGGATCCTTTTGCATTGGTGGATCAGGGCACTTTTGGCCCACCTCGTTCGATGAGTGCACAAGAGGGTGCTGTTCCGTCGGAGGTGATTCTGGACGTCTATGCGGTGCACATGCGCACTGTGCGTACTGTCAGGGGCGAGCGTATGGCTTTTGGTTGTTGGAGAGACCCTCAGGGGGCTTGGGTGGATACGGTTCATTTTCCTCCTCAACTCAGGGATTACCCTTGGAAAGGTAAGGGGGTTTACCGTGTTAGCGGAATGCTTCGCGAGGAATACGACTACCGTTATGTGGAGGTGATCTCCATGCACAAACGCGCTTTTTTGTCTATCGAAATTTCTTCCGAAGCTATTTCGGGGCTTTCTTCCGAAACTTCTTCCGAGTCTGTTACTGAAATTCTCCCTTCATCCTTCTGATGGGCTTTTATCCTCTTGATATGTTGAGCCAAAATTTTACCCAAGACCCGGAGAACGTGCCATCTGGAAATACCGAGCAAGGGGAGTATGCTTTTGGTGAAAATCGTTGCGTATTGCATCTTGATTTGGATACGTTTTTTGTTTCGGTCGAAAGACTCATGGACAGCAGGCTTTGTGGTAAACCCTTGTTGATTGGAGGAGGAGGAGATAGGGCCGTGGTGTCTTCGTGCAGTTACGAAGCAAGGTCTATGGGGGTTTCATCAGGGATGGCGGTACGCATGGCATTGAAATTATGTCCTGAAGCTGTGCTGGTCAGGGGTCATGCCGATCAGTACAGCCAATACAGCAGAGCCGTGACTTCGTTGATGCAAGAATCGCTTCCCATGCTGGAGAAGGCTTCCGTGGATGAGTTTTATGCAGATTTGAGCGGAATGGATAAGTACCTGGGATGTTGGCGCTGGGCTAGCGAAATCCGCGGCCGTGTAGCGCGTGAAATTGGCCTACCCTCATCGTTGGGGCTTTCGGTGAACAAAACAGTTTCCAAAATCGCCACAGGTCAGGCCAAGCCCGACAATCAGCAATGCGTGATTAGCGGAAACGAAGCGAGGTATCTGGCTCCGTTACCGGTACGCAAAATCCCAATGGTTGGACCAGTTTGGTCCAACCAACTCGAAGAGCTGGGGCTTGGTCGTATTTATTTGTTGCAACAAATCCCAAAGAATTATCTCGTACGGCTTTTTGGTAAGAACGGGATGACGCTTTGGGAAAAAGCAAGGGGGATTGATCCCAGTCCTGTGATTCCGTACCGGGAACAAAAGTCCATGTCGTCCGAGCGAACTTTTGAACAGGATACCGCAGATCCTGCCTTGCTTAGAGCCCGGATTCGCTCTTTGGCCGAGGGGCTGGGAACGGAGCTAAGATCGCAGGGTATGGTATGCGGTTGCGTGGCCCTGCGGATTCGCTACGCGGACTTTGAAACGGTAAGCCGACAGCAAACCTTGCCTTATACGGCTTCGGATCGGATTTTGATGGATACGGCAGTGGAATTGTTGCACAAACTCTATACCCGAAGAATGAGGGTTCGTTTGGTAGGAGTTCGTTTGAGCGAATTAAGCCATGCAGGCAGTCAAATGGACTTATTTGCTGATTATGCTCGCGAAGATGCTTTGTACCGTGTGCTCGATCGAATGAAGGACCGATATGGTCGTCATTCGTTGCGTTGGGCCGGTGGAATGGGTTAAAAACTTAACCCCGAGGCAAGAAAATTAGTGTCCGGCAACACCAGCATCCTGCAATAATTCCCTCATATCGTTGATGCCACCTGCATTGAACAATCCGGAGACTCCGGTCTGTTGCAGCATTTGGAGGGCCATAGCACTTCGAGAACCGCTACGGCAATAAAGAATCCGAGGCTCAGGAAGTTCGTTGATTTGATCAGTAAAATCTAAAATTTGGGTGTGGGGAATATGGAGAGAACCAGCGATATGGTCTTGTTGGTATTCGTCGTCTGATCGGACATCAATTAGGGAATAGGTGCCGGAACGCAAAGCGTCAAGTGGATTGAGCATAAAAAGGAGCGAAAGAAATGGATTTAAAAAAAGATAAGAAAGATGAGAATAAAAATTAAAGCGGTGGCAACCCAAAGACGAAAATCAATCCGGAGCTTTCCCTGATCAGGGATCGGGACATTGTATTCGGGTTTCTGTGGGTGAAAATTATGGTAAATGGTGAGCACCACAATCCCAATCAAGAATTGAATGATAACCTCGTAGAAATGTCCCCGAATCCCGTGGATAAGGGAAATAAAGGTAGAGCTTGCGAGCCAAGGCAAGAAGAGGGAATAGCGAACAAATTCCGCTCTGGCATCTTCTTCTTCGGCCACACGCTGGGAACGACTGTTGAAAAGTAAAGGAGGTAGAAACTGTTTGGTAAGCGCTAGAAAAATCCCAAAGAGCAAAACACTAAGAATAATTTGAATACCCAGATTAAGTCCAGTTGAAAGAAAAACTAGTCCCACAAACTTTGGGATAAAAACTCCGGCAATTGCCCCACAAAGCAACCTGCTAAAGCCATGCAAGCTGGTCCATATGATGAGTCCCAAGGAGATCCCGTTATCCCAAAGCATCTCCCATCGCTGCAATATATAAAAGGCGGCAAAAGCAAAAATAAGAGGACCAATAACGAAAGCCGCGATAGTTGAACCGCCGGACCATCCGGCTCCCTGGCTGACGGAGTCGTCGGCCAGATGTCCTATGGTTACCCCGTAATAATGGAGTACTGGGCGAAGATCTTCAAGTTTAGCAAAAAAATAAGAAATCAAAATCAACGGGATCTGAACCAAATAATACCCGATGATGGCAAGACAGGCATTGTTAACGATCAAGGCTAATCGCTCTTTGGTCGTCCAAATCGGTTGGTAAGGTTTGATATCTTCTTCGTCCGTCATAAAGAGAGGGTTTTATGCTCGAAGGTGAGCTTTGAAGAATATAGGACTTTGGGGATGAATAAACTTGAAACAAGGTAAAGATAAGGTTTTTTGGTATGGAATCAACCAATTCCAGCATAGGATTTAAGATATTCAAAGCTTGGGTGCAGGTTACCTTGATCCAATAAAATGAAGTTACAAGGCATTTGTGGAGCATTTTGTATTAGCGAATTCAAGAAATTACGGCACAATGCTGCACTAAAATCGCGGGAAGCTTCTGCGGGTAGTTCACAGGGTAGGTTATCCACCGCCATAATGTCCACGCTGTTGGGCTCGAAAGCTGGAGTCTCTCGCAGGGTATCCCTTGCAATCCCGTAGTAAGGGTGATCAATGGTCGAGGGTCGAATAGTTAGCGGAACAGAGCCTTCGATATCGCAAGAGATATCTGCGATTTGTTGAACCGTAAATTCGGAGTCTTGAATTTGAGAAGCATTAAAGTACCTTGGGGCTGCCGAATTCCAATAAATGGTGTTCACCATAAGATCTGCGTTGCTTAGGTAAGGTTTAACACATGATTCAAAATCTTGCGGATGGGTATAGAAGGCCTCCGTGGTATAGGGTGAGCTATCCTTGGGACGGAACAAATCCTTGGATCGCAAAACGGTGTAGATGCCATGTATTGCAGTAGGCAAATTTCCTTGACTTGCTAGGAAATCTTGGGGATCAAAAGCCATGAAACCAGCATCATTCAATACCTGCGCCGCACCTTGCCCGACTCTTCCGCTTCCGCATAGCAGTACACGCAAGGGACTACTGTCTTGGTTGGCGAGAAGGTATCCTTCGTGCTTGAGTATTTGTTGCAACCCTTGATAGGTACCAATTTCCACGGCCCTTGGCCACGAGAAAGTACCGCTTCGTAATCCCCGCATTCGCAATCCATGCCATGCACCCACGATACCGGCCCAATAACCAAAGGCCACGGTTCTTTGGCCCGATTCGTTGGTTATCAACTCGTAATCATACAGGCTTATTCGATTTCGTACCATATAACGCATCAAATCTTGATTGTAGGGTTGAGCCTTGATGGTATGCGAAAAGAAGGCAAAGGCGTGCTCTGGCAGTAGTTGATCCAAAGCCACTTCTTTGACTCCTATAATGAGGTTGCATTCCGACATATCTTCTTGGATTATGCACCCGGCATCAAGGTAATACTGGTCTGCAAAGCATCGAAACGAAGAGGGTTGAACCCGAATTTCTAACCCGGGATTCGCTTTAAGCAAATCTCTACAGTCACCCGGAATTAAAGGGGTTCGAAGGTCAAGCGGCTTTTTGGATTCTCGAAGGATTCCTAAACGAAAAGGTTGGTTGGGCTTCATCCGAAAACAAGGGCTTAGCGTTGAAGGTGGTCAGGTAGCCCCAGAGGAAATATTTCGCTAAGAAGGCGTTGATCGCCGACTACATACCGGAGATTCCATAACACAAAGCGAATATCTACACCGATGGAACGGCTGTAGTCTGCATTCCATGCAAAGTCGTTGATGGTCGCCCCAAAAGCCCTGTCAAAATTTACCCCGACCAATTCCCCATCGGCATTCATAACCGGAGATCCTGAATTTCCCCCTGTGGTGTCCAGATTGTACAAGAAGGCTACTGGAATATCTTCCGAACGGGTTCGGGGCTTTTTGATGGTTTGGGTTTGATCACTGGCTGCATCCACCATTTGGATAGCTAAATCTCCGAATCGTTGTTCCTGAACCTGTGCCGACGCTGGATGAGCAGACGCGTTGTACCCTTCCCGAAGCACGCGGTATAAAGTTGAGTCGAGCCGATAATCGGGATGGTTCGTGGCTGCTTTCTCGAACATACCGTTCAGGGTGGTGAAGGGTCGATGAAAAACTCCATCTTCCGGAGAGAAGCCTTGGACATTTCCGTAGGTTAACCGCAGGGTTCCGTTGGCATCCGGGATAAAAGATTGGTTGAGAACCTGCAAACGCAAATCAAGATAAGTCGGTAGGTTGGCACCCAAACGGGCATTCCATTCGCTCTGTTCTTGCTTGATGCTTGTGGATAAATTGTACCAGTAATCACCCAGTGTTTTGGTCCATTTGGATTCTTCCGAAAATTCCTTGGATTCATTAAGTTCGTCCAACCAGGAATTCCACTTTGAGAGCCTGATATCTTGGGGAAGCAGGCTTGAATTTTGGGACACAAAATACTGGAGGATATCCTTCTCGAGGGGTCCTCGCCAACTGCTCAGGTTGTTCGCCTTCCATTGATTTAGGGCTTTAGTTTCGGCTTCCAAAAGAGAGTCTTTGGCGGGGTTGTTGGCCCAAGTGGTCCGTCTATCTCTCAATTCCGCCTGACGGATCAGCCATTGCATCACTTTGGACTGTCCTGCAAGGTGCTGAAAGTTCAAATGCAAATCAGCTCTTTGATGCATGGCTCCGTACAACGAATCCAAGGTATTTATGGCTATGATAGATAATGGATCAGCCGCTTTACGGCATGCAAGGTCTACCGATTCAAATTGTGGGATAATCGGAACTCTACGAAGTCCCTGTATTTTTCCTCGATAATTCTTGGCAGTATTGGCCAGCGATTTGATTCTCGAAGACCATAACAACGATTCGGCGATGGAAATTTCACTTTGCTTTTCAAGTCTCTCGATAAGCCAGTCAAAATTCTTTTGGGTAATGGGCAATAATCTTTCCGCCTGGTAGCGTATGTATGAAGCCGGATAATGCCGAAAAGTCCGACCCGGATACCCCATAATCATCACAAAATCATTCTCCGCCAGAGGTTTACTGGCAATAGGCAGATAGGCCATAGGTTTGAACGGTATATTTTCGGGGTGATAAGCCCGGTTTTCGCCTTTGGGCCCTGCATACGCTCTAAGGAAGGTATAATCCCCGGTATGGCGAGGCCAAACCCAATTGTCGGATTCCCCCCCAAATTCACCGATGGCACGGGATGGTGCATAGACGATGCGAATGTCTCGAAGTACCGTGTATTGAAACAACACATACGATTTACCAGGGAACATCTCCGAAACTTCGAAGGTGGAACTGCTATCTTTCGCCAAGGCAGCTTTTTCAATTTTGACCATCTTTTCTTTAATAGCCTTTTGTCGTTCTACAGGACTACCGGTGCTGGGTAAGTTACCTAGAATCTTGTCGCTGCAATCTTCAAATCCCACTGTGATGCGGAGGCTAAGGCCTTTGGCTGGAATTTCGTCGGTCAGCTTATGGGCATAAAATCCTTTTTCGAGGTGATTCTGTTCTGGGGTGCTAATCCCTGCCACGGCATCAAAAGCGCAATGATGGTTGGTGACCAGAAGCCCCTCGGCGGAGACAAAGGAACCTGAACAACCGCCAACGCGGACTAAGGCTGGAAGCAGTCCTTTACCGCTAAGGCTCAAAACCAGGTTGGGGTCCATGCGCAGGCCAGCTTTGGTGAGGATCTCCTTCTGGATAGCAAGGGGTGGGTACATTCCTTTGTCTGGTATGGCATAAGCTGAGTTTAGACCTATGAACGCGTACAAAATCCACACCATGCCGCGCAATAAGGGATGGGGTGGTTGGGTTCCCCCATGGGTTCTTTGGAGGCAGGCGCAAAAGGCAAATGAATTTTTCATAGATTTTTTTTGGTTTACGAAATTTTGAGGCTGAGCTGTTGACTGATGGCATCTTGAGCAGATTGTATCAATAATCGGGCGCATTGTCCGATATCGCCGTTGCATTGGGCGAGTGCTTCGGTCGAAAAAATCGAAGGCAAAACATCGAAACGTATCGTCTGTCCAAAAGGGATGGGCATGAATTTCCATTGCGCTAATTTCCATGAATCGCGAATGGCGATGGGGACCAATTCAATGTGATGATTGGACTGCATAACTTGTTCCAATCCTCCGCTGCGGAATGTAGCCGCTTGACCATTTCTGGAACGAGTTCCTTCAGGAAAGTATAAGATGCTTTCTTGGCTTGCTGCGATGCGTTTGCCCAGTTTTCGCATGGCCTCCAAGGATTGATGGGGATTCTTGCGTTGAACAGCAATAACACCTCCTGCCTTAAAATTATAGGAGACGGAGGGGATGCCGCGTGATAATTCGGCTTTAGAAACCAAGACGATATTAAAGGACCTAAGTTTCCAAATCAAAGGGGGAATATCGTTAAGGCTTTGATGATTGGCTACAAAAATGCGAGTCGTACGAGACTTCAAGGCATCGTTGGGGGATGCTGGAATCTGGAGAGCCTTCGGATGCCTGTTCCATGAAATTCGGCAAGCATTAAGCCATAAGGCACCGTACAAGAGGCGATTCATCCAATGGATACCCGTTTGGTGAGCGTTGTATCCAAGGAGAAGGTACGCAAGCCGTAGGCATGGATCAAAAATTATCACAATTAGACCAAAGGCAAGCAAATAGGGCGGGGTTCCTACCCATCCTAGCCATTTCGAAGCCTTGGTATTTTGAATAAAGTGCATAGTCTTTGCTTCAAGGCCGAAAATACAGCCTGACCTATCCTCTTGAAGGAAATTCAGGGATTCACTGTGGGACAGGTTGAGGGGTTCATGCTTCAACCCATGGATTATAGAAAAATTAGGAACTTTTTCAAGACTAAAGTGTTTTTGTAAAAATGAATCGTATGAAATTTTTGTTTTTAGGACTCGTCCTTTTCTTGGTTTTTTTGGCTGGCAGGCGGCTCTTGGCTTTGGAAAAGGTACCGGAGCCCGCTTATCATCGTTTGGCCACTCTCCGCGGGGGAGTTGAAATCAGAGAGTATCCTCCTTTGGTGGTGGCCAAGACAGGGCTAAGTTCTGGTTCCTTGGGTCGTCCTGCCAATGAGGGGTTCCGTAGGGTGGCCCGTTATTTGTTTGGGGGTAACGATCGATCGGAGTCTATGGCGATGACGGCTCCTGTGGTGATGGACATGGGCGATCAGCCGTCATTATATTTCTACATGCCTTTTGATCGTCACGAAGAAGATTTACCTGCGACTTCAGATCGTTCCATTTTGCTACAAACGCTCCCAGCGCGGACCTTGGGGGTGCTTCGTTTTGGAGGTTATGCCGGGGATAAGGATCTTGAACGTTATAGTCGTAGGCTAAAGCATATCCTCGAAGGGGAGGGTTGGCTGGTGGAGGGGCCCATGTTGTACATGGGGTATAACGCCCCTTGGACCCTGGTAGGGAGGCGAAACGAGGTAGCATTCGAGGTCCGCCGGCCACGTTAAGGGGCTGTGCTTGACACAGTGACCCTGGAAGTGGAGCTGCAGGGAGTTGAACCCTGGTCCAGTCAAGCCGATCCCCGACTTTCTACATGCTTATCCTTCCCTTGGTTTTCGACGGGATCCTGGCGGGTGGCGGGCCGGAGAACACGCTTAGGCTTTAGGATTCTCGTTCCTTGGTCAAGCCTGCCTTAGAACCAGCTCATAGTGGTCGATGCCTCCTTAGGACAGGCCTGTGAGCTCACCTGCCCGGAGACAACTCTTGCTAATTCCTAGAATTAAGCAGCGAGTGCGTAGTCGTAGTTGCCGTTTAAGGCTTGAACCATCAGATTAACGAGCAACGGTTCCAGGCTCGGCATGCTTATCGGGTCATCTGAACAAGCTGTCGATTCCATTCAGCCCCAAAGTGCAAAATTACAATTTATTATTGAATTCTGCAAATTCACTAGATGGTTCTTACAATGGATATTTCTCGTGCCAAGAGGATGGCTAATCAGATTTTCTTCCAAAGCTGATGCCATGTATCCGAGGATTTAGTTAATGTAGGAAGTATGGTGTTGCTCTCTTGACTTTGATACCGATGTTGTAATACAATAGCTGCTACTGCGATTTGTTCGGAAGGGGAGAGCGGATCTCCTTCAACGGAAGATTCCCAAGGGGGTAAGGGTGTATCGAGGGATTCTGCGCCACGGAAATATTTGGCAATGAATCCGGTATCAAACTGACCTTCCACAAAGGCGGGTTGATTCATAACCCACCGACCAAAATCCAAGGTGGTTGCCGGTCCGGAAAGTTCAAATTCATCCAGGGCCCTTTTCATGCGGGCGATGGCGGCCAAGCGATTGGGGGCATGCACAATGAGTTTGGCCAACAAGGGGTCGTAGTGCACTGGAATATCCATGCCTTCTTCGTAACCGGAATCCAAACGAACCCCGGGGCCTTGTGGTGGATGGAAGCGAATGAGTTTGCCCAAGTCCGGTAGAAATTGATTGCGCGGATCTTCGGCACAGATCCTGAGTTCAATGCTATGACCGTTGATGCGCAAATCTTCTTGTTGAATAGGAAGGGGAAGGCCCGCCGTAATTTCAAATTGTAAGCGCACCAAATCCAAGCCGGTAATGCATTCCGTTACAGGGTGCTCGACCTGAAGGCGTGTGTTCATTTCCAGGAAATAGAACCGGTTGTCATTGTCCAATAGAAATTCTACTGTGCCGGCATTTCGGTACCCGCAGGCCTGGGCAACGCGTATCGCAGCCTCGCCCATAGCCCTACGAAGGGTTGTATCAAGGCAAGAAGAAGGGGCTTCTTCGATCAACTTTTGGTGCCTTCGCTGGATGGAGCATTCCCGCTCAAAAAGGTACACCATATTCCCAAAATCATCGGCCAACAATTGAATTTCGATATGCCTTGGCGTGGCGATGTATTTCTCCAGGAAAACCGAACCGTCTCCAAAAGCGTTGGTGGCTTCGGAAATAGCCAGATGCAAGGCTTCGTGGAGTTCCTCGATTTTGGTAACGATACGCATCCCTTTACCTCCACCACCTGCAGCGGCTTTGATCAGAAGGGGAAACCCGATTTCTTGGGCGATCTCCGCTGCTTGATTCGGGTCGGATACGGGATGATTAGTGCCGGGAACCAACGGGATATTATAACCAGAAACTGCTTGCTTGGCGGTTACTTTATTGCCCATGGTCTCCATGCTTCTTGAACCAGGTCCCACCAGCAACAACCCGGCCTTTTCCACTGCCTTGGCAAAGGCGGCAATTTCCGAAAGAAAACCATACCCGGGGTGGATGGCTTGGCATTGCTGTTCCAGAGCAAGACGAATCAAATGTTCTCCCCGCAAATAGGAGGCCGTGGATGGGGGAGGCCCAATTGGAAAGGCCCAATCGGCATGCCGAACATGCGGGGCTTGACGATCAGCCTCTGAATAAACCGTGACCGTTTCGATGCCCATCTCACGGGCTGTTCGGAGGATTCGATAAGCGATTTCTCCACGATTGGCAATCAGGACTTTATGAATAGGTTTGGGGGCATTGGCTAGAACGGAGGGCATAGGCTAAAATTCGTCAACAAACGCACCTAATTTAGCCACCAATTCATGAATGCCAAGCAGACCTTTCGAATGATGTTCATCCTCTTGCGGCATGAGTGGCGCAGGGAGTGGCGCCAAGGGCAGTGGTTGGCGGGATCGCTGTTGTATTTGGCAGGTGGGATTTTTGTGGCCCAATTGATGCTTCGATCAGCAGGATCGTTGTCATGGATTGCCTTGTATTGGTTGATGATGCTGTTCACCGCGGTCTATGTGCTTTCTAGGAGTTATATGGGCTTAAGCAGCAGTTTGATGATGTATTATAGGGTGGCCACTCCTGGGGTTTTGTTGTGGCTTACCAAAGTCGTCACTGGAACTATTTCCTTGTGGATGCTTATGGCTTTGGGTTCGATCCTTATGGGGGTGTGGATGGGTTACCCGATCCAAAGCACGGGAATCTTTATCTTGACGCTGTTTCTAGCAGGTCCGCTTCTGGCTACGGTGTTGACCTTGGTTTCGGCCATGGCCCGTGGGGCTTCCCATCCGGCCCAGTTAATGCCGGTGTTGGGGTTCCCCTTGTTGGTCCCCTGCTTGTTGCTGGTGCATCGCCTCTCGGGGATGGCTTTGGATGGTTTGGAGTGGTCGGTGGTCTGGCCGTATGCATGGGCCATGGCTGCGCTTTTGATCATGATGTTGGCCTTGGGGGCCTTGTTGTTTCCCTTTCTTTGGAAGGAATAAAGCCAATGAAATTATCTTTAAACTTTTTATAAACATGAGTCCACGACGAATTGCGCCACTGCCTTTGGCTTTGAAGGTCATGACCATCTTGCTGATGGGTTATGTCTTTTGGATGGGGTGGATGGGGGAGGTGCCGCGCAAGGTGATTCTCAACGAATCCGTAAGAAACCTATACTTCCATGTGCCGATGTGGTTTGGGATGATTTTCATGCTCTTGGGCGCTGCGGTGTATTCTTTTCGGTATTTATTGTTCCAACACGAGACGGATGATTTTTGGGCTTTAGCCTTAACCCAAATGGGAATTTTTTACGGGGTTTTGGGCTTGCTTACGGGAATGGTATGGGCGCAGTTTACTTGGGGTGCCTGGTGGAGCAGTGACCCCAAGCAAAATGCTTCGGCCATTGGCTTGTTGATGTACCTGGCCTACACGGTTCTTCGGTCCTCCTTCGAAGACAGGCGCAGACAAGCCCGTGTTTCGGCCACCTACAACATCCTGGCCTTCTTCTGCCTGATTCCTTTGCTTTTTATTCTTCCCAGACTTACCGATTCTCTGCATCCCGGTAACGGGGGGAATCCCGGATTTTCAGCCTATGATTTGGATGGTCGAATGCGTGGGGTTTTCTATCCTGCGGTGATCGCCTGGACCCTCATGGGCTGGTGGGCCTCCAATTTGTGGTCCCGCTATTATTTGTTACGAAATCGTACTACCTTTTAAAAGCTATACCCATGAATCGCTTTATCCGTACCCTAATTGTTCTTGTGTTGATAAATTTATGGTGCCTTTCTGAAGGATCAGCCCAAGGAGTTGCCTCGGCAATGAACACCGAAGAGGCGGTCACCATGGCCGATACCATGCGCAGCAACGGGAAAATTTACGTGGTCCTTGCCGTGGTTTTGCTGATTCAAGCCGGCCTATTCGTGATGCTTTGGAGTTTGGACCGGAAATTGTCTAAGCTGGAAGCCTGAGAGAAGGCCTTAAGATGGTTGGTAGGTTTCCCTGTTCTGTTCAACGTAACTTAGAGATTGCCCCTTAAGGCCTGCTCACGTTCAATGGATTCAAAGAGGGCTTTGAAATTGCCTTTGCCAAAGGACTTGGCGCCCCGACGTTGGATGATTTCGTAGAACATGGTGGGTCTATCCTGCACCGGTTTGGTAAACAATTGCAAGAGGTAACCGTGCTCGTCCCTATCCACGAGAATGTTCAGGGATTTGAGGATTTGGATATCTTCCAGGATCTCTCCAACTCGCTCGGTCAGATTGTCATAATATGTCTCGGGTACATAGAGGAATTCAACGCCCCGGCGGCGTAATTCGGTTACGGTGTGAACGATATCGTAGGTCTCTACAGCAATGTGTTGGACCCCAGCGCCTCGATAGAATTCGATGTATTCCTCAATCTGCGATTTCTTTTTGCCTTCGGCCGGTTCGTTGATGGGGAATTTGACATACCCGTTGCCGGTGGAAACCACCTTGGACATAAGGGCCGAATATTCGGTGGAAATGTCTTTGTCGTCAAAGGTGATGAGCAACTGAAAGCCCATGACCTTTTCATAAAATTCTACCCAGGTGTTCATGGCTCCGAGTTCAACGTTGCCAACACAGTGGTCCACATATTGGAGACCCACCTGTTTTACCGATAATTTCCATCGGGGGCTGTCGTAACCGGGCATGAAAAGTCCTCGGTAGTCCTTGCGCTCCACAAAGCGATGCACCGTTTCGCCGTAGGTATGAATGGAGGCCGTCACCACTCTTCCGTGGGCGTCTTCGTGCACTTGGGGAGCTTGATGGGGTTGTGCGCCGCGAGCCACCGTGGCTTCAAAAGCGGCTTGGGCATCGTCTACCCAGAGCGATAGAAATTTGACGCCGTCACCATGCTGTTCAACATGCTTGGAAATTTCGTTACCCGGGTGCAGGGAAGAGGTCAGGACTAAACGAATTTTATTTTGTTGCAACACATAGGAGGCTCTGTCTTTTATACCAGTTTCAGGACCAGCATAGGCAATTAGTTCGTAGCCGAAGGCGGCTTGGTAATAATAGGAGGATTGTTTGGCATTGCCGACATAGAGCTCCAAATGGTCGGTACCTAACAACGGCAGAAAGTCCCCATTGACCGAGGTAGGCGCAGTTTGCATCAAGGTTTCGTTCATGGGGAGTCGAGGGTAGGTTTGGAGCAATTGAGTTTATTCGTAGGCCGGTTCCATCCAGGATCGGTAATACTTTCCGTCGTCCAAGGCCATGGCTTGTTGGGTAATGGCCAAGGGGCTAAAGGTGTCAATCATGACCGCATATTCATCGGTTGAGGTTTTGCCAATGCTGCGCTCGTAGGCACCGGGGTGGGGTCCGTGGGGGATACCACCGGGGTGCAGGGTAATTTGACCTGGCCCAACATCGTTACGGCTCATAAAATCACCGTCCACATAGTAGAGTATTTCTTCGGAGTCAATATTGGAATGGTTGTAAGGCGCCGGAATGGATAGGGGGTGGTAATCGTAAAGGCGGGGACAAAAACTGCAGACCACAAAGCCCTTACTTTCAAAGGTTTGATGTACCGGGGGCGGCTGGTGAACCCGGCCGGTAATCGGTTCGAAATTATAGATACTGAAACCGTATGGGAAATTGTAACCGTCGTAACCTACAACGTCAAAGGGATGACTTGCGTAAATCGCAGAATGTAGAATTCCTTGTTTGCGAATTTTGATTTCGAAAGAACCCACTTGGTCGTGGGTTTCCAGTTCGGTGGGGAGTTTGTAATCTCTTTCGCAATACGGTGAATGTTCCAACAATTGCCCAAACCAATTGCGGTATCGTTTGGGGGTATAGAGTGGATCGTAGGCTTCTAAATAAAGAAGCCTATTGTCGTTCCCGTCAAATTCAAAGCAATGAATCATGCCCCGGGGGATCAAGAGATAGTCTCCTTTTTCGAAGGGGATATTTCCTAGCTGGGTGCGTAGCGTACCGGTTCCACGATGGACAAAGACCAGCTCATCGGCATCTGCGTTTTTGTAGAAATAATCCTGGCTGCGGCTCGAGGGCGCAGCCAGTCCCATGGTGATGTCTTTGTTCACAAAGAGGGGAACTCGACTTTTCAGGTAATCGCTGACCGGTTCAACCTGAAAGCCTTGGTAGCACCGCGGGGTAAGGTTGTGCTGAACTGCAATTTGGGGTCGCAAATCCAAGGGCTCACCTATGGAGCGAATGATGGTGGGCCGATGCAGGTGGTACAACAGAGAGGACATGCCTTCGAAGCCTATTGTGCCAAACAATTGTTCGTAGTACAGTTCCCCGTTGGGTTTACGGAACTGGGTATGTCGTTTGGGCGGGATTTGTCCCAGGCGGTAGTAAACAGGCATAGGCTTGGGGTCTTGGGTATGGAATTTGGGGACGTTAGGTTGGTGTCCAGCGTCTAGGCGAAGTTAAGGACGGTCGATCCAGTCTACGAGAATGAGGTTAGTATCTCGGTTTCCACCGTTGCGCCTATTGGAGGCAAAGACTAGGCGACGGCCATCCGGAGAGAACATCGGGAAAGAGTCGAACATGGTGTCAAAGGTGATTTGTTGCAGGCCTGAGCCATCCAGATGGATCATAAACAGGTTAAAGGGAAAGCCCCGCTTGCTGTGGTGATTGGACGAAAAAATGACCCGACGTCCGTCCGGGTGAAAATAAGGGGCCCAATTGGCCCCGCCCAATTGGGTAATTTGGCGTAGATCGCTTCCATCCAGGTTGCAGACAAAAAGCTCCATCCGGGTTGGCGCAACCAGGTCCTCTGCAAGAAGGGCTCGGTATTCGCTGATTTCTTCGGGGGTTCGCGGTCTGGAGGCCCGGAAGATGAGTTTTTTGCTATCCGGCGAAAAGAAAGCCCCACCATCGTAGCCTAATTCCTTCGTCACCCTGGAAATCTTCCGATTGGGCCAGGACATCAGGTAGAGGTCCAGATCCCCATCCCTGGTACTTGTAAACACCATCCATTGGCCGTCCGGCGAAAAGGTCGCTTCGGCATCGTAACCAGTAGACCCCACCAAAACTTCTTGCTGCCCTCCTTTCAAATCACTGAGGTAAATATCGTAGGCCGCGTCGATGGGCCAGAGGTATTTGCGATCGGGTCGGGGAGTTGGTGGGGGAGGGCAAGCTTCTTGTTGGCCGTGCGTTGATGCCCAGACCACTTTTTGATCACCCGGTACAAAGTAGGCGCAAGTTGTGCGGCCTTTGCCCGTGGATACCATCACCGGTTTTTGGGAAACCAAGGAACCAACAGAATCCTGATGAAGACCGCTTATATTGGCGTCAGGCTTGTTGACCCGGGTTGAATCCAAAACAAAAATCTGGTCGCACTGCAGCCCCCAGGCCGGGTTATTGCTTTGGAAGATCAAGCTATTGGAGGCGTTGTTCCAATACGCCTCAGCGTTATCGCCACCACGGGTCAGCATGCGGGCATTACGGAAATTTTGCTCAGAAGGGTATATTAAAGAATCTTGGGCCTCTGCTCCTGTTGGTAGTCCCAGAGCCAAAGCAGCAAGCCATAAAATAAAAGCCAAAGTCCAAGAATTTGGCCTGCTAGGTTTTTGGTATAAAACATGGTGATCAAGTCCTGGACAATAAAGTTGATGAATGTGCATGGAGGCTCTATTTTTGACAAAATTAATGGTGAATTCAGGGCAACGTTGGTGGATAGGATTAGGCATAGCAATTTTGCTATCCACGGGTTCTTGTCGTTCGAAACAAAATGGGGAGGAGTCCTCGGAACGCAGGGAGGTGAATCCGTCGGAGGGAAAGTTGCAAGAGCTCAACCGGCGCATTGCGATGAATTCATCCGACGCCACCGCATACGGTGAACGGGCTGATTGGTGGCTCGCCCAAGACCGTGAAAATGCGGGAAATCTTCCTGCGTTTCAGTTCGAAAATGCATCTCGCCTAAATGGTGGCGGTTCGATGAATGGTTCAGAGAGCCAGGCAGAAATGGGGTCCTCGGATGAGCCCAGAGAAGCTTTGCGCAAAGCCTTGCAGGATATTAAATCGGCACTTTTATTGGATACAGGTAATGCGTTGTTATATTGCATTTTAGGAGAAATATATACCCGTCTTGGTTTGGTTTCGGAAGCCGATGATGCGCTGAGAGTTTCAATGGTGCGCAATCCTGAATTGGTGAGGGTGTATCTGCGCAGGGGGGAGCTTGCTTTAATCAACAGGCAACACGGGGTAGCTTTCAAATATTTGAACGAGGCACTGCGCAGGGATAAGCGTTTGGCTGAAGCCTATTTGCTCAAAGGACTTACGCACCTGGAGCTCAAGGATACGACTATGGCCCAGTCAGCATGGTTGACGGCCATTGAGCAAGATCCCAATTTGTATGCCGCTTATTTGGAACTGGGTTTGAGGGAAAAGAATGCGTTGACTGCGCATCGGTATTTTTCGAATGTTTTACAACTCAAACCTGGCCACACGGAGGCCTTATATGCCCGTGGTATGTTGCTACAAAATCAAGGTTATTCGGATTCGGCCAGGCAGGATTACCGGGCTTTGCTTAAAGCAAGGCCTAATCATCGGGATGCCCTTTTTAATTTGGCCTATTTGGCGATGATTGATAAACGATTTGAAGAAGCGGTGCAGGGTTACGATAGGGTCATTGTCTTGGACGCTTCGGATGTGCCTGCTATCTTTAATCGTGGCTTGTGTTATGAAATGCTGGGAAAGGTCCAGGAGGCTTCCGGGGATTACCGGGAATGCCTTCGGTTGCGGAAAGGGTATCCTCAGGCCTTGCAGGGCCTCAATCGGCTCAAATGATGTATATTCGCAGGCTTTTTAGCATTCAAATTTCCTGTGAACTCATCTGAACTTATCGTCCAGCTGCCTGACGGATCTCGTCGAACCTATCCCAACGGTTTGACTGGGATGGATGTGGCCAAATCGATCTCCGAGGGTTTGGCGCGCCAGGTTTTGGCCTGCGAAGTCAACGGTGAGGTTTGGGATTTGAACCGAGCCCTGCCTGCGGAATCCTCGCTACGTCTCCTAAAATGGGAAGACCAAGGCGGTCGTTCCACCTTTTGGCATAGCAGTGCCCATTTGCTCGCTGAAGCTTTGGAGGCTTTGTATCCAGGCATTCGGTTGGGGATAGGACCCGCTATTGAGCATGGTTTTTATTACGACATTGACTTTGGTGAACATTCCTTTTCCAGCGACGACTTTGGGTTGGTCGAGAAAAAGATGCAATCTCTTGCGGCCATAGGCTCTACCTATGAGCGAAAGGAAATTTCCAAAGCAGAGGCGATTCATTACTTTACTCAAAAGGGAGACCCCTACAAATTGGAATTGTTGGAAGGTTTGGAGGATGGTCAAATTACCTTCTATACCCAAGGGCAGTTCACGGATTTATGCCGTGGACCTCATTTGCCCGATACCTCCAAAATCAAAGCGGTCAAATTGTTGAACACCGCCGGGGCTTATTGGCGGGGTAACGAGAAGAATAAGCAATTGACCCGGATTTACGGGGTATCGTTTCCAACCGCCAAAGACCTTGAGCAACACCTTCACTTGTTGGAGGAGGCGCGCAAAAGGGACCATCGCAAGCTCGGCAAGGAGTTGGAGTTATTCACCTTCAGCGAGAAGGTGGGCATGGGTCTACCGTTGTGGTTGCCCAAGGGGGCGATGGTTCGTGAAATTCTCGAACAATTTCTGCGTAGGCAGCAAGTCAGGGCCGGTTATGTACAGGTGGTGACGCCCCATATCGGCCACAAAGAGCTTTATCAAACCTCTGGGCATTGGGACAAATACGGTCAGGATTCTTTCAGATCCATCCTAACCCCGCACGAAGGGGAAGAGTATTTGCTCAAGCCCATGAATTGCCCTCATCACTGCGAGATTTACAAAGCCAAGCCCCGTTCGTACAAGGATCTCCCCCTACGATTGGCTGAGTTTGGGACCGTGTACCGTTACGAGCAGCACGGAGAATTGCACGGATTAACCAGGGTGAGAGGTTTCACCCAGGATGATGCGCATTTGTTTTGCAGAAACGATCAAGTTAAAGATGAATTTAAAAAAGTTATATCGTTGGTATTAAAGGTTTTTGAGGTTCTTGGATTTGAGAAATATACCGTTCAAATTTCATTGAGAGACCCAGAAAACCATGCCAAATACATAGGCAACGATGAGGCCTGGATCAAGGCCGAACAGGCGATTATCGAAGCCACCGCTGAAATGGGGATGCAAACGGTGACCGTACCTGGCGAAGCGGCTTTTTATGGCCCCAAATTGGACTTTATGGTTCATGATGTCTTGGGTCGTTCTTGGCAATTGGGAACCATTCAGGTGGATTACAACTTACCCGAGCGATTTGATTTGACATATGTGGGGGCGGACAATGCCCGTTACAGGCCGGTTATGATCCACCGTGCACCCTTTGGCTCCATGGAGCGCTTTGTGGCTCTGCTGATTGAGCATTGTGCGGGTAATTTCCCCTTATGGCTGGCCCCTGAGCAGGTGGCGATTTTACCTATTTCCGAAAAGTTTCAGGAATTTGCCCAAGAAATTCAAACCATGCTCACCACTGCCGATATTCGCAGTACCATTGACCAACGTGACGAAAAAATTGGACGTAAAATCCGCGACGCTGAAATGCAGAAGATACCTTTCATGCTAATTATTGGAGAGAAAGAGGTGGAGTCCCGCACCGTTGCGGTTCGTCGTCATGGACAGGGTCAAGGGGAAACTTTGGGAACGGATGCCTTTGTGGCCCTTTTGAATGCCGAGCTTGATGCTGTTCGCTGAGCCAAGCTTCAATCTTCCGACTATGGTCGGTTTACCTGTATTGATAGACCTATTTTACCAAAGGCGACCATTATCGCTCATTTTTAATTCATCGAATAATAATCATTTTTTAATTTAACTTAAACAAAGGAGGTCCTTATCAATCAGCTAGTTCGTAATCCAAATATTAACAAAAAGCCTCAGAAACCCGTCGATCCTATCAACGAAAATATCCGCGCTGAACAGGTTCGTTTAGTCGGTGAAAATGTGAAACAAGGGGTCTATTCGCTTGCCAATGCTTTACATATAGCTGAAGAATTGGGACTCGATTTGGTCCTCATTGCGGAAACAGCCACTCCTCCTGTTTGTCGGGTAATAGATTATAGCAAATTCCAGTACGAGAAAAAGAAAAAAGAGAAGGAAATCAAAGCCCATGCCTCCAAGAATTTGGTCAAAGAAATTCGTTTTGGGCCCAATACCGATGATCATGATTTTCAATTTAAGCTCAAACACGCCAAGAACTTCCTTCAGGAGGGATCCAAAGTGAGGGCCTACGTTCATTTTAGGGGTAGGGCCATTGTCTATAAAGAAAGGGGTGAATTGTTGCTTCTCACTTTTGCCCAGCAGCTCATAGATGTGGGGAAAGTCGAAAGCCTGCCCAAATTGGAAGGCAAGCGGATGTTTATCTCTTTGGTTCCCAAAGGAACCAAAAAGTAAGGTCACAATCCCAAGTTTTTAACTTATTTTTGCGACCCCTGAACAGAGGCATATGCCTAGCCGAGGGGTCTTAAACCCGCGTTATGCCCAAAATGAAAACCAATTCCGGTGCCAAAAAGAGGTTTGCTCTTACCGGAACAGGCAAAATCAAGCGCAAGCACGCCTACAAGCGTCATATTTTGACCAAGAAGAGCACCGTGCAGAAGCGCCGTCTGAGTCACGGAGCCTTGGTGGACACCACCAACGAAGCCCTTATCAAGCGTTTGTTAACCATTGGTAAATAAGTCCCCATGCCTAAATCGTCCAATAACGTTGCCGCCCATGCCCGTCGTAAACGGGTTTTGAAATTAGCCAAGGGTTATTTCACCACCAGGTCCACCGTTTTCACCGTCGCCAAGAACGCAGTCGAAAAGGCGTTGACCTATGCCTACCGGGACAGAAAAGCCAAGAAAAGGCATTTCCGTAATTTGTGGATTGCCCGTATCAACGCCGCCGCTCGTCAAGAAGGTATTTCCTATTCCCAGCTTATGGGCAAATTGAACAGCTCCTCTATTAAGCTCAACCGCAAAGTCCTTGCGGATTTGGCGATGAATCACCCGGAATCCTTCCGCAAGGTGGTTAAATCGGTTCAATAGAGATCCAAAAACATCTAGAACCGTCTCGCAAAACCTCCATTGGTCACAAAAACGGGTGGCTGATCAAAGATTTTTGGTCCAAAAATCCCAAATTTTGGACTTGAGCATCTTGATACTCGGAATCTTCATCTTCCAAGGGAATTATAGGATTACTATTATTATAGAACTAGTTTAATATCCGAATAACTAGAAATTCGCAAAAAAAAGCATTTATTTTTTTTATTTGGGATTTTCTTCTTACCTTAGGGTGCAATTCTTCTTGATTTCTTTTTAATGAACTCAATTTTTATGACCATGATTCAAAGATTTTTCGGGTTATTTCTGTTCTCAATCCCTGTTTTTTTGTTGTCAGCTCAGAGTTTGTGGGCACAAAATTCAGTTTTGAGTGGG
>VHAW01000016.1 GCA_016872225.1 Sphingomonadales bacterium
GTTGCTCACATCGGCCCTACCTACTCGAGCCCCGTAGTGGGTTACAGCTCTGAGCTCTGCAAAATGGTTTAGGGCGTGATTTGCAGAAAATAGCCCAAGTTTTTTCTTTAATCTTTTTAATTAATTCCTATGAAAGCCAAAGGTGCTGTGCGGTGGTTTGCCGCTTTGTTTGCGATGATTTGTTTGTATCAACTGAGTTTCACGTGGATTGCTTCCAATGTGGAAGGCGATGCCAAACGTTTTGCCAAAGGAGACGAATCCTTGGAAAGACGCTATCTGGATTCGATTGCGGAAAAAGAAGTATTCAATTTTCTGTGGCTTAAGAAATGCACCTACGCCCAGGCTCGTGATCAGAAACTAAACCTTGGGCTTGACCTTCAAGGGGGAATGAACGTGGTCATGGAAGTGGATGTCGTTGATGTAATCCGTGCTTTGAGCAACCAGAGCAAAGACCCGGCCTTCAACAAAGCCCTTGAATTGGCCGCTAGCAGGCAGGCCTCCTCGCAGTTGGATTATGTTTCTCTTTTCGTTCAAGCCTACCAAGAGCAGGCACCCAATGCCCGCTTGGCCGGCATATTTGCAACGCGCGAAAACCAAGGTCGAATTGATTTCAATACTTCCGATGAAGAAGTTATCGCCGTGATCCGTACCGAGGCAGAAAGCGCCATTGATCGCTCTTTCAATATTTTGAGAACCCGTATAGATAAATTCGGTGTTACATCCCCCAATATCCAACGCCAACAAGGCTCCGGAAGGATCAACATCGAATTGCCTGGTGTTGATAATCCGGATCGTGTACGCAAACTCTTGCAGGGTACGGCAAAGCTTGAATTTTGGGAAACCTTTGAAGCGGCGGAAGTCCTCGATAGGGTGGCAGAAATCAATAAATTCTTGGCTGCCGAATCCAAACTCAAAGGGAAGACGGCCATGGATAGCTCATCCAACTCAGGGGATACCACCACAGCATTGGCGGATACTTCATCCTCCCAAAACGCTTTGTTGAGAGACCTTGCCAAGTCCGATACTTCAATGGCCGGCGATACCTCGGAAGCCGGATTGGCCAGGACCAAGCAAGAAAATCCCTTGTTCGCCATCCTGATGCCTGCGGTTTACCAAGACAAAGACGGGAGTTCCAAGGTGTCCCAAGGCCCCATTGTGGGAACCTCTGCTGCCCGCGATACCGCTGCTGTCAACACCATCATGGCCAGAACCGAGGTGAAGAATTTCTTGCCGAGAAATATGAAAATGTTGTGGACCGTGAAAGGACGTGGGGAGGGCAATCGCTTCTTTGATTTGGTGGCCCTCAAAAAGCGGGGGAATGAGGACCAAGCCGGTTTGGAGGGGGATGTGGTGACCGATGCCAGGGAATCCATTGATCCATTTGGCAAAGTGGAAGTTTCCATGACCATGAATGCCGAAGGCGCAAAGCGTTGGAGGCGCATGACTGCCGATAACATTGGGAAGTCGGTGGCCATTGTATTGGATGATTATGTGTACTCTTTCCCGACGGTTCAGTCGGAAATTTCGGGTGGGATGTCCTCCATTTCAGGGAACTTCACGACGGAAGAGGCCAAAGACCTGGCCAATATCCTCAAAGCTGGTAAGCTTCCCGCCCCTGCTCGCATTGTCGAAGAGGCGGTGGTAGGACCCAGTTTGGGTAAAGAAGCTATACGAAGCGGATTGTGGTCTATAGTTATGGGGTTGTTGTTGGTGTTGGTCTTTATGGCCTTGTATTATGCCCGCTCTGGCCTGATTGCCAATGCTGTATTATTCGTTAATATTTTCTTTATTTTCGGTATTCTGGCCTCGCTGCAAGCGGTTCTTACCCTGCCAGGTTTAGCGGGTATTGTATTGACCATCGGTATGGCGGTGGATGCGAATGTTTTGATTTTTGAACGTATTCGTGAAGAATTGTCACGATTCAAAAGCCAGCGTCAAGCGGTGAGCGATGGTTTCTCCAACGCGTATTCTTCGATTATTGATGCGAATGTGACCACCATTCTGACTGGGTTTATTCTCTATACTTTCGGTTCGGGACCTATACGTGGATTTGCGACGACCTTGATTGTGGGTATTCTTACTTCCCTATTTGCGGCCTTGTTCCTTTCCCGCCTGATCATGGAATATTATGTTTCCAAAGACAAACCAATAACCTTTGGGACCTCTGCGACATTGAAGATGTTTACCAATCTGAATTTTAACTTTTTGGGGCGACGCAGGCTTTGGTACGGAGTTTCGCTTACCGTGATTGTGGCTGGTTTGATCTCCATGTTTACGCAGGGCTTCAATTTGGGGGTTGACTTCAAGGGTGGCCGTAGTTATGTCGTGACCTTGGATTCCGGTCGAGGTGCTGCGGATATACGTTCGGCTTTGACGACCGTTTACGGCTCGGCCCCGGAGGTTAAGACTTTTGGTAGCGATCAACAGTTCAAAATAACCACCACCTACAAAATCAATGATAACAGTGAAACGGTGGATGCTGAGGTGGAAGAGAAATTGTGGAAGGGATTGTCGGGTTTTTACCAGTCCAAACCCAGCCAAGAGGCCTTCAAGACAAGTTATTTGATGAGTTCGCAGAAGGTTGGCCCTACGATTGCGGATGATATCAAGGTCTCGGCAATATGGTCTATTTTTTTTGCTTTGGTTGCCATTTTTGTGTATATCGTGATTCGATTTCGTAAGTGGCAGTACGCCCTTGGTGCGACTGTGGCGTTGGCACACGATGTTCTAGTAGTGCTTGCGGTCTTCACGTTGGGATGGAAGTGGCTTCCCTTCTCGATGGAAATAGACCAAGCCTTCATTGCGGCGATCCTGACCATTATTGGATACTCCATTAACGATACGGTGGTTATCTTTGACCGTATCCGGGAAGATTTGGGGAATAAGAAGCTGACTGTGGATTTCGGCATTATAAACAAGGCTTTGAGTACCACCTTGTCTAGGACCTTGATCACAGCTTTCACGACCATCATCACGGTTGTTATCTTATTCTTATTCGGTGGGGATGTCATCAAAAGTTTTTCTTTCGCTATTTTGATTGGACTTATTGTGGGTACCTATTCTTCTATCTTCACTGCGTCGGCCTTGGTCTTTGATACCGTGAAGTGGATGGAAGGTCGTTCCAAGCGTTAACCGTTATTTTTTTGTAAACGCCGGTATCCAATCATATCTGTGAATTCAAAGAACGTTCATGGCAGAGGTTAATATTGATTCCTGGACCCCTGCTGATTTTGAATCGGCAGGGGTTTTGGATTTATTGGCGAGGCAGTCTGTCGAAGGGTTTATTACGGGATTACACGCCAGTCCTGATCATGGTTTCTCGGTAGAGTTTGCCGAGCATCGTTTGTATAATACCGGAGAATCGACCCGGCATATTGATTGGAAATTATTGGCGAGAACCGATAAACTGTTTACCAAGCGCTACGAGGAGGAAACCAATCTGCGGGCTCATTTTTTATTGGATGCTTCAGCGTCCATGTTTTACCCTGGAGGACGTCCTGCGAAATGGGAATTTTCGATTCGCGTAACAGCAGCTTTGGTTCATTTGTTGGAAAAGCAAAGGGATGCCTACGGTCTCCTGTACTTTGACCGGGATTTAAGAAGGGTCTTGCGTCCTTCCATGGGGAAGTCGCATCATCATTTGATGATGTTGCACCTGCAGAAGGCTCTGCGATCTAAAGCAGAGGATTATGGTCGGCAAACATTGTTGGTACCCGCCCTTCATGAATTGGCCGAGACTATGCCACCACGTTCTATGCTTGTTTTGTTCAGTGACTGCTTCGAAACGGGCCTATCTATGGAGGATCTCGCAGCCGCCTTGCAACATCTTCGTTACAAACATCATGAGGTTTTGTTGTTTCATGTGGTGGACGCTGAAACCGAATTAGCCTTTGATTGGCCCAATCGGCCTTATACGTTGGTGGATCCCGAAAGCGGCAAGCAATTGCGGTTAAATCCGGCGGAATACCGTAATGCTTACCGGGAGCATGCCCAAAAATTTCGGGATGAGCTGAGTCTTCGTTGCGGTCAATTTGGCATTGATTTGGTCGAAGCCGATTGTGCTACAGGTCATATCAAAGTACTGGAAGCATTTTTGCGAAGACGTTCTCGCCGTTCCAAATAATTTTTGTACCACGTATCTGCCAAAACCGTTCCAATAAGCATAGCGGTACCCAGGTAAAAGATAGGAACCATTTGTTCGCTATCCCCAAACATCAACAACCCCAACACAATTCCATAAACAGGTTCCATATTCACCGATAATACAAAGGTGAAGGGGTCTATTTGGCGCATCAGTCGAATACTCGCTACAAATGGATAGCAGGTGCAGACCAAGGCCAAAATGGAAATCCAAAACCAATCCATGGCGGTGGGTTTCAGCCAAGGCCAAAGAATTGACATTGAATGGGTTGTATCGTTATCTTGGAATATTGTCCAAAAATAACGCACCAATAACCAAAGACATATTCCAAGAAAACCGCCTAACATTTCCCAGAAAGCGACTTGCAAAGGCTGAAAGCGTTCTGTGAATTTGGAATTCAAAACCGCAAACCAAGCGGCTAATATTGCAGACAGGCATGCTGTCCACCATGCCAGGGGTGAAAAATGCTGAACCTTCATAAGCATCATCATCGCTACAATGGCGATGCACGCCAAGATGATTTCGTTGAAACCGGGGACTTGCCGACGATAAAGGGCTTTGATCAGGGACGCCCAAAGGGCTGAAGTGGCTAAGCCCGCCAAGGTCAAAGCGATATTGGAAATGTCAATAGCATGATAGAAGGTTACCCAATGCAAGGCGATGATGAGGCCAGTGCCCAGCATCGGCCAAAGGGACTTGTACGGCAATGCCAAGGCCACCTTGGTTTTACGGCACCATAGACCGATGATCAGCACGGCAATAGCCATGCGGTTCCAAACAAGGTCCAAAGCATGCGCCTCGATGAGCTTACCCAATATGGCGGTGAAGCCCCATACAAAGACGATGAAATGCATTTCTGCATAGGCCAGCCATCTTGGACGTGAATTAAACAAACGAGATGCGGTCACGGAAATTATTTGGGTGCCTTGTAGTATAGCCACGCAGTGGCAAGGCCAAAAAGAATATTAGGAGTCCAAGCGGCAAGCATGGGTGGGAAATCGCCTTTGATTGCAAAAGTCAGACTGAATCGTTGCATTACGATAAAGGCAAAGCATAGCCCAAGGCCAATCCCTAACACAGGTCCAATTCCGCCTCGCTTTTTGCGGGTAGAGAGGCTCAAACCCATCAGGGTAAAAATGAGCGCCGAGAATGGAATCGAGAGTCGGCTGTAATGTTCCACCCAAAAAGGCTCTGTGGCTTCGTTGCCTTTGCGCTCCAATTGTTGGATGTAGTGCAGCAATTCTTTTCTTCCCAGAAGGTAGGCGTCTGAGGCGATCGATTGGTTGAAGTCTTGAGGTCGGAAGCCAAGTTTGCGTTGAGCTTCGGCTTGGGTTGTGACTTTGATTCGAGAACCTTTCCATTGACGTTCCGTGACCTGCATCAGGTCCCAACATTGACAGGATGAATTCCATCGAATGCGCTCTGCACTTAGGCGGGAAATTAGCCGATGATTGCGGAAACGGTCCGATGCCAGACGATAACCGGTGCTGTCGGTATTGGAATAGGATTCCAGGTAGACCATTCGCCCAGGTCCTGTCTGGAATTGCTGATTCCGGGAATGGCTGTAGTAGGGGTCCCTGAGGTAGAGGCTCTCGAAACGTATCTTGGCTTGGTTGGAGGCCGGCAAAACCCAATTGCTGAGGTAATAGTTCAGCCCGCCAATCAGCACAGCCACACCAAGGAAGGGCACGCATAAACGTTGGAATGACCATCCGGTATTCAGGACTGCAATGATCTCGTTGCGTTCCGCCATTCTGGCTCCCGTAAAAATGATGGCAATAAAAACAAAAAGAGGGCTGAGCAAATTGGCATAGTAGGGAATGAAATGCACATAATATTCGTTCCAGACTTGTACCGCTCCCAAGGAGTGTCTCAAGAAGCCGTCTAACTTTTCGGTCAGGTCAAAGACGATTGCAATAACAATAAAAACACCCAAAGCCCCGGCATAATTGCTCAGGTACATTTTCGCCAAATAGCCATCCAGTTTTTTCACCGAGAAGATTTGGACTTGGTAGTGGAATTTACCTGTTCCAAATGGGTAGGTCCAATTTGCCGCATAAGGCGTAGAATTTTGGAGGCCCTTCGTTGCATGTATGGGCTTGGTTTGCCAGGATTTCTTTGTCGCGGGTTGGGAAAGGTGGCCACAATTAACGCAGCCTGGCGTTTACTCAGGTTTGCGGCTGAGCGGTTGAAATAAATTTGTGAAGCGGCTTCCGCACCGTATATACCCGGACCCATTTCGATGCTGTTGAGATAAACTTCCATAATTCGCCTTTTGGACCAAAGCAATTCGATGGTCACTGTGAAATAGGCTTCCAAGGCTTTGCGCAGGTAATTGCGGGCCGGCCAAAGAAATACATTTTTGGCCGTTTGTTGCGATATCGTAGAGCCTCCATGGATACGTTTATGGCCTTTTTGATTTCGACGATAAGCCTTTTGAAGGGCCTCAAAGTCAAATCCATGGTGTTCCATGAAGTGTTGGTCTTCGGTGGCCACGGCAGCCTGGATTAAATTTGGCGATATTTGTTCCAAAGGGACCCAATCCCTGTACCATCGGTGTATTTGCCCTTCCTGGGGTCCCTGAGCGAGCCTTAGAAACATTAAAGGGGTAAAGGGCACGGGTACCCAGCGGTATAACAGAGTCAAGGCCAAGGAGAACAGCCATAATCCCAAGAAAAACCGGAAAATTTTGCGAATCATTTAGATAAACAATTTTTCTACCAAACCCAAGCGGAAGGCCCAAGGAAGCTCAAAGATGCGCACCTTCGCAAACAAATCCAATAAGGCACTTGTTAGAATTGCAACAATAAATAGTTCCTGATTCGACCAAAATTACCAATTCCCCCTCCAATTTTGAACCTTTTGAAAATATCAGTTACGGTTTCCTCCCTCATGATTTGCTTTGAGGCAGGTTCTCTTAGCGCCTGCTCCGCTTTGGAGCCAAGTCCTCCGAGTGGAAAAGTTGAAAACCCAGATTCCCTTATGAATTTTTACGAATTGCAAGCCGAAGACCTACAAGGTCATATGATTTTCTTCTCTCAATTTCGTGGTAAGAAAGTTCTGTTGGTCAACACGGCTTCGGAATGTGGCTTTACCCCTCAATTATCCGAGCTCCAACAGCTCCAAGACCGATTCACAGATCGTCTTGTGGTTGTGGGCATTCCTACCAACGACTTTGCGGGTCAGGAGCCTTTGGATAACGCTGCAATTGGAGCATTTTGCACCCGAAACTATGGGGTTAATTTCCTGATTTTGGCCAAGGGAACTACGCGCGGTTCAGGTAAACATCCGGTCATTCAATGGCTCACTACACGTAGCCTTAACGGGGTTTCTTCTTCCAAGATCTGGTGGAATTTCCAGAAATACCTGGTGGATGAAAACGGGCACTTGATGACTTGGTATTTACCAACGACATCCCCGATGGCTTCCCGTGTGGTGCGTCAAATTGAAGGCCGATGATATGCGATGCGTCCTTTGTGGGCCATCATAGCGATTTCAAAGCTTTGGTGCATAGCCGACTCCGCAACGGTTGGGGATTGGGTTTCGCTTTGTTGATTATGATTTCTTGGGCGGCGGTTTTGGTCATGGCATGTTCGTTGGCTTGGTCATGGCAGAACCCGTGGTTGTACGGAGCGATGGCTGCTCAAACGTTTTTGTTTACCGGACTTTTTATTACGGCACATGATGCCATGCACGGTACCGTTTCCTTGAACCCCCTGTTAAACCGATGGGTGGGAAGGCTTTGCCTTGGGGCTTTTGCTTTTAATTCTTGGCGTCGGATGTTGCCCGAACATCATCGACATCATCGCCATGTGGGAACCGAACAAGACCCAGACTTTGGCCCCCCTCGATTTTGGGAATGGTTTGCAGGATTTGTGCGTCATTATGTCCGATGGTACCAAATTATCCTTTGTGCTGTGTTCTACAATATGCTCCAATGGTTTGGGGTTTCGGCCACTTCCATGGTTCAGTTTTACATCATTCCGTCGGTGTTTAGTTTGCTCCAATTGTTTTACTTTGGAACCTATTTACCCCATTTCTCAGACCCCGGACGAGGATTGGTTCCTGACAATGTACATCGCTCACGAAGCCAGCAATCCAGGCACGTATGGGCCTTTTTGACCTGTTACTTTTTTGGATACCATTGGGAGCATCACGAAGCCCCTGCTACGCCCTGGTGGATGTTGTACTTAACCAAAACTTCAGATTCCTAATGAAATACCGATTTTCATTCCTGATCACATTTTCCTGGTGTTTATTAGTCTCGGCCAATGTTTCGGCCCAAAAGGGTAAAATTACCGGAAAAGTCAAGGACGCTCTGACCGGCGAGGCCATTGCTTTTGCCAACGTAGTCCTTCCTGGAACCACCCAAGGCACTACCACCAATGACCAGGGTATCTATTCTCTGGAGCAGTTGGATCGAGGTTTCTATAACATTACCGTATCATTCTTAGGATACAAGTCCAAAACATTTTTTGAGATTCAGGTTAGTGATGCGAGGGTGGCCCTTTTGGATGTGGAATTAGAGGCTGATAGTAGAGCCCTGCAGGCGGTGGAGGTGCAAGCCTCGGCGTTTTCACGGACTGACGAAAGCCCGTTGTCCCTCCGTAATATCGGGGTAGCCGAAATACAGCGAAACCCAGGAGGCAACCGCGATATATCCAAGGCGATTCAATCCTTGCCCGGCGTTTCTTCGGGGGTGAGTTTTCGCAATGACATCATCATCCGAGGGGGTGCGCCCAACGAAAATCGATTTTATTTGGATGGGGTGGAAGTGCCTGTGATCAATCATTTTGCCACGCAGGGTAGCTCAGGAGGTCCTGTGGGCATCATCAACGTGGATATGATTCGGGAAGTTGATTTCTATTCGGGGGCTTTTCCGGCCAATCGGGGGAATGCGTTGAGTTCCGTTTTTGAGTTCAAACAAAAGGATGCCCGCAGCGACAAAGCTGCCTTTCGTTCCATCGTGGGTGCCAGCGATATCGGATTGATTGCGGAGGGTCCTATCGGTTCCAAAACCACCTATGTGCTCTCTGCCCGCCGAAGTTATTTACAATTTCTGTTCTCGGCCATTGGGCTGCCCTTTCTGCCCACTTTTAATGGTTTTCAAACCAAAGTCAAACACAAAATAGACGACAAAAACGAAATTTATTTTATTGGTCTTGGTGCCATTGATCAATTCAAACTCAACACCTCGCTAAATCTGAGTTACGATCCTTCGATAAACTCAAAAATCAAGTCGCGTTCCGATACAGAATTGGTGGATCAACAACGGTATATCCTAGGGTATCTGCCGGTCACCACGCAATGGAACTACACCAATGGCTTGGTTTATAAGCACTACGCCCAATCAGGGGTAATGACTTTTGTGCTCAGTCGTAATATGCTCAACAACGTACAGTATAAGCGTTTGGAAAATAACGAAGACAGTGTTCTCCTTCAAGATTATGTTTCCCAAGAGAGCGATAATCGGTTTCGCTTTGAACATCAATTGCGTAGTCAGTCCGGCTACAAATTATCTTACGGCTTAAACCTTGAACATTCAAGGTATTATGTACGCAATACATCCAAGGAGCTGGTTGCCGATACCTCAAATTTAGCGAATCCTCCTTCTTTGGTGGACAGGTCTTTTGAGTCGCGAATTCGATTCCTTCGCTGGGGAATCTTTGGCCAAGTATCGCGATCTTATTTCGGAGAATTGCTGGTGACATCAGCCGGACTTCGCCTTGACGGATGCAATTGGGCATTGACCACTTCCAATATGTTGGAACAGTTCTCTCCGCGATTGTCTTTGTCTTACAATTTTGCTCCTCGATGGACCTTCAATGCGAATACAGGGATATATTACCAATTACCGGCCTACACCTTGTTGGGTTTTCGGAATACTGCTGGGGATTTACTCAATCGCAACAACGGACTTACATACATGAACAACGTCCATTGGGTGGCTGGGGTGGAGTACTTTGGGGGGAAGACCTTTAAGGCGACCCTGGAGTCCTTTTACAAAGGCTACTCCAATGTGCCTGTCCTGCAAGATAAGGGAATCAGCCTCGCCAATTTAGGGGCGGATTTTGGAATCATCGGGAACGAACCGGCCCTGTCGGTGGGCTTGGGAAAATCCTACGGATTGGAACTGATGTTGCAACAAAAGCTCAATCAAGGATTTTATGGAATTATAGCCCTGACCTGGGTCCGATCATTTTTTGATAACCGGCCACTTCCCAATTCAGGTGCGATACCAAAATTAACTCCTTCCGCCTGGGATAACCGCTCCTTGTTAACCCTCACAGGTGGTAAAATCTTTGCCAAGAATTGGGAAGTAGGTGTGCGTTTTCGTTATGTGGGGGCGCCGCCGTTTACACCTTTTGCTTCGGCCTCCCTCTCCAAAGATATTTGGGACCAATTTGGTCGCGCCACTTTGGACTATACCCGGCTGAACAGTCAGCGTAGTGGTGCTACGATGCAATTGGACGTAAGGGTTGATCGCAAATGGGATTTCCGAGGCTGGGCGTTGAATCTCTATTTTGATATTCAAAATGCACTCAATCAACAAACCCTGGGCCCTCCCTTCTTGGTGGCCGCCAGGGACCGCGGAACTGGAGTCTTGTTGACGGATCCTAACCAACCGGATCGTTACCTAGCTTCTGAATTGCCGAATACGGCGGGTCAATTGTTACCCACGGTCGGGATCATTGTGGACTTTTAGGGGGACGGTTCCAGGGGCTAAAGTTTTGAGCCTCCTGGAGGGTGGCTTTCCAATCCCCGCGAAAGGTGAGGGCACGGTCGTCAATGTAAAGGTCTGCTAGCGGCTTGCCGAAGTTCCAAATGCGGTCGTAGGGGATTCCGTGTTGGTCCAGCCAGGTTTTCATGCCTTGATCTTGGGTCTTTTCTTGCTCCTTATGGTATAATTTGTTACTTCGGGTCGAGAAGATATAGATTTTCCAACCCAAGTCCTTCATGGTCTGGAGGGCTTGGCGACTACCCTCTACAGGCTCGTCATAGATCTGCCCATCTTTCCAGCCTTCGCTGAAACGATGCAGTACCCCGTCGAAATCAATTGCTACGGTCATATTCGTTGAATGGGTTTTCTGGGTTAATGGTGGCCTATGGCTGAAGATATTTCCCCGGAATTAGCATTCATGGCCCAAAACCGGATAAGGGGAGTTGATTTGATGGGTGAAGATAGGTTCAAAGCGACCTCGTTCGAATTGTATCTTGGGCCTTTGATAGAACCTTGAATTTCCATCCTTTTAAAATATCGCTTTGAGTAAGACCCCTGATAAGTCCCGAACAGGTCATCCGTCTCACCATCAACACGAAACGTCGATGCACGGTACTGATACCAGGCTGCCGATTTCGGTTTCCAGATATATGGGCGAATTGGTGTACGGCGGCATTGACGGGTCGGTCACCACTTTTGCAGTGGTATCTGCTGCAGCGGGGGCAGGCTTGTCCACCGCAGTTGTTTTGATATTAGGATTGGCTAACATGATTGCGGATGGCTTTGCAATGAGTGTGGGGGCCTACCTGAGTAAGAAAACGGAGAGGGATAATTACCGTAAACATCGCGAAATAGAAGCCTGGGAAGTTGATCATTTGCCAGAGAAGGAACGAGACGAAATACGGGAGATTTACAGCGCCAAAGGTTTGGAAGGCGAGCTGCTGGAAAGGGTAGTCGACACGATCACCGCCGACAAAGAGCGTTGGATAGATGTCATGATGAAGGAGGAATTGGAAATGGTGGAGGATACCCGATCCCCGCTTGCATCCGGTGCGGCGACATTTGCCTCTTTCGTGGTGGCGGGGACTATCCCTCTACTTGCCTTTATGGTTCATGCCTTATGGAATCCTTCAGGTCTTAATCAAGCGGCTCCTCTGCCGTTGTTTTGGATTGCGGCAACGATGACCTCGGTTGGCTTTGTCGGTATAGGATGGATGAAATCCAGGGTCACGAATGTTACAGTATGGCGTGGAATGCTCGAAACTCTCATTTTGGGTTCAGTCGCCGCGGCACTATCTTTTGTCGCTGGATTTCTCCTTGAAAAGTGGTTGGATGCCCTATAATTTTTTATGTCTTAACCAAAGAAAATTCATCAATAATGATCCTGGAAATTAAATATTCCAAAGCCCCTGCATCCGCGGCCTTAGCCAAGGTGTACCTCGATGTGGATTCCTTGAAATCATCTGTTTTGCCGGCCGATTGGCTCAAGGTTATGGAGCATCATGGTTTTCCGGAGGGGGAATGGGTGCAAGTCGCCTTGGTCCCTGGCGCCGTTTGGATTTATGTGGCCCATCAAGTGACCACACGCTATGGGATCGATGGGGAATACCGATTTTTGGAGGAAATTCGAAAAGCTGGATTTCGTCTAGAGCGTCTTTGCAAAACCCATAAAATCAAGGTTCTTCAAACTGAGTTCCATGCATCCAATCCCAAGGGGCATGAGGCCCTTGTGGAAGGATTGATGTTGAGTTCGTACCGGTTTGACCGTTACCTTAAATTATCTAAGGCAGCTAGTCAGCGTAAAACTTCTGCCGATCAGGATTTGAAACCGCTCGCGGTGCATCCATTGGGCCTGACCAAGGATGCCTTAATGGAACTCCTGGAATTGTGCCGTGCTGTTTTCAAGGCGAGGGATTTGGTCAACGAGCCTCAATCGGTGTTGGGTGCTGTGGAATTGGCCCAGGCCTTCAAAGCAATGGGGAAAGCAGCCGGATTCAAAGTGAGCGTTTGGAACGAGGCCCGCATTAAGCAGGAGGGAATGGGTGGACTTATGGCGGTAAGCCGTGGTTCGGTGCGCCCGCCGACCTTCACTATTATGGAATATAAGCCTGCTGGGGCTGTTAATAAACAGCCGGTGGTTTTGGTGGGGAAAGGGGTGGTGTATGATACGGGAGGGCTTAGCCTGAAACCTACTCCCGGCAGCATGGATTCCATGAAATGCGATATGGCAGGAGCCGCTGCCGTGGGTGCTACTATGCAGGCGATTGCGAAGAATCGATTACCGGTGTACGTGATTGCCCTGGTTCCTGCCACAGATAACCGTCCCGGTGGGGATGCCTATGCACCGGGTGATATCATTCGTATATCGGACGGCACCACGGTGGAAGTATTGAATACCGATGCGGAAGGTCGCTTGATTTTAGCAGATGCCCTCCATTATGCCAAACGGTACAAACCTGAGTTGGTCGTGGATTTGGCCACTTTAACAGGTTCGGCGGTTATGGCCTTGAGTTCTCACGCCACGCCTTGTATGGGTACGGCAGAAGTTTCCCAAGTACAGGCCATGGTCGATGCCGGTTTTCGTTGTTATGAATGCCTTGTTCCAATGCCCATATGGGAAGAATATGGTGAAATGATTAAAACTTCTGTGGCTGATCTCAAGAATATTGGGGGTAGGGAAGCAGGGGCCATTACGGCTGCGAAGTTCCTGGAACATTTTACGGATTATCCATGGATTCATTTGGATATTGCCGGTCCAGCTTTTCTGGATGGAGAGAGTTCTTACCGTGGTAAACACGGCACAGGTCATGGAGTTCGATTGCTTTATACCTTTCTACGTCATCGTGCTATAGCGTCTAGATCTGCGGGCCAGGTAGCGGAATCTCCTACCTCCACCAAACGTTTAAAAAGACGCTGATGACATCAAATACCCTAAATAAAAGACTTATTGCTTTCAGCTGTGGTGACCTTAACGGGGTGGGTCTTCCTTTGTTGATGAAGATTTTTGGCGATCCTCGGATCTTGCAAATGTGTACCCCAATTCTGTACGCATCGGGTAGAGTTGTAGGCTTCTACCGCAAGGACATGGGCCTGCAGGATTGGAACTATAACATGATTCAAGAGCCTTCTCAGGCTCATCCTCGTAAATTCAACTTGATCAATTGCTGGCAGGATGAGTTGAACATCAAGCCAGGGGAAGCGGATCCCAAATTGTCTCGCTATGCCAGAATTTCACTGAATCGAGCCACGGCCGATTGCCTAAAAGGCCAAGTTCATGGTTTAGTTACCTTGCCCATCGACAAGAATCTAATGCACTCCGAAGATTTTCAATTCCATGGTCACACCGAGTACCTTGAAGATGCATCTCGCAGGCACGATTCAGCACGATTTAAGGGAAGATCCCTGATGTGGTTGGTAGCCGATTCGCTGAGGGTGGCTACTTTAACAGGGCATGTACCGTTGCAGGAGGTTGCAGGACAAATTAATCAAGCCTCGCTTACTGACAAAATCATGGACATGCATTCGTCTTTGGCTCTTGATTTCGCGATAAACAGGCCGCGGATTGCTGTGCTCGGGCTCAATCCCCATGCGGGAGATGGGGGGCTTTTGGGTCAGGAGGAAATGAAGGTTATTCAGCCAACCATTCGACAGATGAGGGATCAAGGATTGATGGTTTTTGGTCCTTATGGAGCAGATGGATTTTGGGGAACGGGGGCATGGTCACGTTTTGATGCGGTCTTGGGGATGTACCATGACCAAGTCCTTATTCCCTTCAAGACCTTGGCTTTTGAGCAAGGGGTTAATTTTACAGGGGGTTTGCCGATTGTTCGATGTTCCCCTGATCATGGGCCAGCCTTCGAAAAGGCCGCCGAGCATAGCGCAAATCCTTCTTCGCTTATGCATTCGATATTTTGTACCTTAGATCGCATTCGAACGAGGGCAGAGCAGGTAGATTTGGCGGCTAATGCTCGGGTTAAATCCTATCAAAACCAAGAAATAGAGTCTTCAGAAGAAGCCTAAAGGCGTAAAGCCCTCACTTTTTACGTATTTTTGCGGCCCTGACATGAAGGTCCATCATTCTTTTGCTGCCTATGATATTCCCTTACAGGCCATGCCGAATGGGAATCATCAATATTCCTATGTGTTGGGAGGGGATTTTTTTGGACTTTTTGAGACCTCAATAATCAAAAAGGCGCATATTAAGGTGGATTTGGATATTCACCGGCAAGGCTCCCGATTGGACTGCTATTTTCGTGCCCAGGGGACCTTGCAAGTGGGATGCGCCCGCTGCTTGGAGCCGTTGGATTGGCCGATGCAGGACAATTCTCATCTCGTAGTGCAAATAAGTGATACCGATTCTGAGAATGATTCGGATGAAATTGTGGTTTTACGAAGCGGAGATATTGTATGGAATGTTGCCCAGTTCATGTATGAGAGCATTCATTTGCATTATCCGCTTAGGGCTGTATGCCAAGAGGCCGCCCTCCCGTGCAGTTCCACGGATCTTTGGTCCGACCAAAATCTGCTCACCTTTCAAACCTCAGACAACGCACCCACTGATCCGCGTTGGGACACCCTAAAACAAGTCAATTTTCAATAGCCATGCCAAATCCTAAACACCGCCATTCCAGAAGTCGCCGTGACAAGCGTCGTGCGAACGACTACGCCGCTTTGGCTACCCTCGCTACCTGCCCAATGACTGGTCAACCACACCTTTTTCATAGAGCGTATTGGTTCGAAGGTAAAATGTATTATAAGGGTAAGGTCGTTATCGATACCCAAGCATAATTGCTTAGGTCAGGATGACCCCAATTTCTTCGCCTGCTGTACGGGCGGCCATCACCGGTGTTCATGCCTGGGTTCCACCTCATGTGGTCACGAACCAGGACCTAACCCAGTACATTGATACCACGGACGAATGGATTTACACTCGCTCCGGGATTCGTGAGCGGCGTTGGCTGCAAGACGATACCTTGGCTTCTTCAGACTTGGGGGTAGAGGCTGTTCAAGGACTACTCACCCAAAAGGGCATGAGTCCCCTCGATATTGATTTAATCATTTGTTGCACGGCTACGCCGGATATGTTATTTCCAGCTACTGCTAATATTATTTCGGATAAAATAGGGGCGACCAATGCCGTAGGCTATGATTTATCCGCTGCTTGTTCAGGATTTTTATACGGTTTAAGTACTGCAACGGCTTTTGTAGAGTCCGGTAGGTTTAGGAAGGTCGTAGTGGTTGGTGCTGATAAAATGACTTCCATAGTAAATCTTAAAGACCGAGCCACAGCTTTTCTGTTTGGTGACGGGGCAGGAGCTGTCTTGGTGGAGCCAAGGACCGACGGCTTCGGAATTATGGATATTCTGCTCAAAAGTGACGGTTCTGGCCGGCATTATTTGTATCAACGTGCTGGGGGTTCCTTGAGACCTGCCACGCATCAAACGGTAGACAATTCTGAACACTACATCTATCAAGAAGGCAAGACAGTTTTCAAATTCGCGGTAACAGGTATGGCTGATGTTGCTGCCGAAATCATGGAACGCAATCAATTGACCGCCGAGGATATTGCCTGGCTGGTTCCTCATCAGGCCAACAAACGTATCATTGATGCTACTCGTGACCGGGCTGGACTCCCCGAATCCAAAGTCATGGTCAACATTGATCGCTATGGGAATACTACCAATGGTACTATTCCGATTTGTTTGTGGGAATGGGAGTCTCAACTCAAACCTGGTGACAATTTGATCCTCGCTGCTTTTGGAGGCGGGTTTACTTGGGGCTCCATTTGGCTCAAGTGGGCATATTAGTTTATTTCAATTCTAATTCAATTTATTTTAAAATGGCATCTACCTCTGAATTCCGCAACGGACTCTGCCTAAAGTTCAACCATGATATTTATCAGGTCGTTGAATTCCTTCATGTGAAGCCCGGTAAAGGCGCGGCCTTTGTGCGCTCCAAGCTTAAAAGTCTCACTAACGGTAAGGTACTCGAAAATACTTTTCCTGCAGGCGCTAAGATTGACCCTGTTCGGGTGGAAACCCGAGAATATCAATTTATTTACAAGGATGATTTGGGCTATCATTTCATGGACTCGGAGTCTTTTGAGCAAAATTCGTTGGAAGAGTTCAAAATCAATTCCCCTCAATTTTTGCAAGAAGGAGCGGTTTGTCTCGTTTTGGTCAATACCGAGGATGAAACCGTTCTTACCTGTGAATTGCCTCAGCATATTGAAATGACGGTGACCTATACCGAGCCAGGATTGCGCGGCGATACGGCCTCTGGAACCGCTTTGAAAGTGGCCGTGGTCGACGATGGCCCTACCGTTCAGGTCCCTTTGTTTGTGAATCAAGGCGACAAAATCAAAATCGACACCCGAACAGGTGATTATGTCGAGAGGGTGAAGTAGTTTCGTCAATCTTGTTCATTTAATTCTTCTCAAAAAGCTATCGTATGGAAATCAAAGAAATTCAGGAATTAATTCGGTTTGTCTTCAAATCTGGGGTCTCTGAAGTAAAAATCGAGAAGGAAGGCTTCAAAATCCATATCAAAACGGGTGCCCCCACGGGATCTCCGGTTTATGCTGTAACGCCAGCACTTCCGGCAGGCTCAATGCAGGCGGCCCCTTCGGCACACCCGGTGGTACCGCCTACAGCTACAGTCTCATCCGAGCCTATTTCTCCAGGCACTCTTGCTCCTGCAGGGACTGTGGTCCCGGCTCCTATGGTGGGTACGTTCTACCGTTCAGCGGGCCCAGACAAGGAGGCCTTTGTCAAGGTTGGAGATAAAGTCCAGAAGGGTCAGACCTTATGCATCATTGAAGCCATGAAATTATTTAACGAAATCGAAGCAGAGTTTAGCGGTACTGTGGTGGAAATTCTCGCTGAAAATGCTGTTCCTGTGGAGTTTGACCAACCCTTGTTTGTGATTGCGCAATCTTAAATTCAGCCTGTGTTTAAGAAAATTCTCATCGCCAACCGGGGTGAAATTGCGTTGCGAATTATTCGCACCTGCAAAGAGATGGGCATTCAAACCGTAGCGGTCTATTCTATTGCAGACAGGGATAGTCTTCATGTTCGATTTGCGGATGAGGCCGTTTGCATTGGTCCTCCCAAATCCTCGGATTCTTATCTCAATATTTCCCAAATTCTTGCTGCGGCAGAAATTACCAATGCAGATGCCGTTCACCCCGGGTATGGCTTCTTGTCTGAAAATGCTCGTTTTGCGGAAGTTTGCCGAGACTATAACATTAAATTTATTGGACCCACTCCCGAAGCGATTCGGAGTATGGGTGATAAAATCACTGCCAAAGAAACCATGAAAAAGGCTGGGGTCCCCACCGTACCCGGTTCCGATGGGTTGTTGGGTTCCGATGCAGAAGCCAAGGCTCTCGCCAAGGATATGGGATATCCTGTCATCGTGAAAGCGACTGCCGGTGGTGGGGGTAGGGGAATGAGGGTTATATGGAAAGAAGAAGAGCTGATTCCAGCCATGGAGTCGGCGAGGATGGAGGCTGCTGCAGCTTTCGGTAATGATGGCTTATACATGGAGAAATATATTGAAGAGCCAAGGCATATCGAAATACAAGTGGTGGGGGACCAATTTGGGAAAGCCTGTCATCTGAGCGAACGTGATTGTTCCATTCAGCGCAGGCACCAGAAATTGATTGAGGAGTCCCCATCGTCTTTTATGACCGAGGAACTTCGAGCCCAAATGGGAGCTGCCGCTATAAGGGGTGCTTTAGCAGTCCAATACGAAGGCGCCGGCACCATTGAGTTCTTGGTGGATAAATATCGTAATTTCTATTTTATGGAAATGAACACCAGGATTCAAGTGGAGCATCCAGTGACCGAGGAAGTGATTGACTATGACCTGATCAAAGAACAAGTCAAAGTGGCTGCAGGAATCCCGATTTCAGGGAAAAGTTATATCCCCAAAATGCATGCCATTGAGTGCAGGATTAATGCCGAGGATCCCTACAATGATTTCAGGCCATCCCCTGGCAAAATCACGACCTTGCATGTACCCGGAGGTCACGGAGTTCGCGTAGACACGCATATTTATTCAGGATATGTTATTCCGCCTTATTATGATTCCATGATTGCCAAATTAATCACGGTCGCTCAGACTAGGGAGGAGGCGATTGCAACCATGGAAAGGGCTCTTTCGGAGTTTGTCGTCGAAGGCGTAAAAACCACGATTCCTTTCCACCAAAAAATGCTGAAGGACCCCAATTTCCTTACCGGAAATTTCAATACCCAGTACTTGAATCATTGGAAAATGTCATGAACCAAGCTGAGCCCATTCAAGTATTTGCAGAGTCAACTCCGAACCCTTCCGTGATCAAGTTAATCACGAATAGGGCCTTGCTTCCTGGGTATTTGTTGGAAATGAATCGTCAAAACGATCAGGGTCTTAGTCCTTTGGGGACTCGTCTTTTGGAATTTGACGAGCTTGTATCGGTGATGATTTCCGGTTCTTTTGTTTCCTTGACACGCCAGCCTCATGCGGAATGGTCTGAACTTATTCCCGTGCTGAGGGATTTCATGAGCCATTACCTACAATCTGAACTACCGATTGTGGATCAAGTGTTGTGGAAAACCCATGGTCCTTTTTTGGCGATTGATGCGCAAGCGATTACAACAGTTAATGAAGAAAACCATGATTTAGACCAAGCCTCTCAG
>VHAW01000017.1 GCA_016872225.1 Sphingomonadales bacterium
GGTAAGACTTTTGGCGACGAAACCGTGAATGTGGAACGCTTCCAAAAGGCGCTGGAGCAATTTCTCTTGTCTGTAACTTCGTGGCGTTCCAAGTTTGATAAAATGCGAATGGGCCAATCGGTTTTCACGCCTTCGGAACAACGCGGCTATGATTTGTTTATGCGGGAATATTCCGCGCCAGGTTCTGGGCGGCCTGTGGGTGCCGATTGTTTTCATTGTCATGGAGGAACTCTTCTTTTCACGAACCGATTATACGAAAACAATGGGTTAGATTCTATGCTAAATATTGGTTATCAAATTGTTACAGGTTTGGCAGGAGACCGAGGTAAATTCAAGGTGCCCTCCCTACGAAATGTGGGGTTTACTGCACCGTATATGCACGATGGACGATTTGCGACCCTGGAGCAAGTTATTGATCATTATGACCATGGAATAGTAGAGAGCAGCACCTTGAATGCTAATTTAAGGGTTCAAGCAGGTGGGTTGCGATTAAGTTCTCAGGATAAAGCTGATTTAATTGCTTTTCTGCACACCTTAAACGACAGTACTTTAGCTTCTAATCCAGCTTTTGCCGAACCTTGAAGAGGAACTTTCTTTGCTGGTTATTATGCCTTGTGATCTTCGCTTCATGCGATGACAAGGGGGTTGAAATTCAAAAATCACTATCGCTACATTCTGACCAAGCATCGGTGACCGTTTCCTCTTCTGCTGCTGCCTTAGGACAAGTTTTTTTTAGCGACCCAAGGTTTTCCAGGGATGGTCAGGTTGCCTGTTCTACTTGTCATCAGCCGAATTATGCATATGCAGATACGGTGGCCTTTTCCAAAGGTGTCGGGAGAAGGCTTGCCGTACGTAATACACCAACTTTGGTGGGGCTCCCAGATGATATTCCCTTGATGTGGGATGGGGGGGTAACCCCTCTTCGTCATGGAAGTCAAGGGATTTTGGCAGCGGTGACTGCGCAGCATGATATGGATATGAACCCTTTAGATTTGGAACGAAAATTGTCTTATTTCCCGCGCTACAGAGCAGCCTTGCATCGCTTGTATCCCCATCATTCCTTGGCAGCTGGTTATCTCTTGTCTATTCGGGATTTTGTGAAAGATATTGCCCTATCGTCCGAAAACGGAATTCACCAGTCGCCTTCAGCTACCTCCAAACTGAGTTTAGAGAGTCGCCACTCTATCGCCAAAGGCCTTGCCTTGTTTAGGGGTAAAGCGGGTTGTGTTCGTTGCCACCACGGACCGTCCATGACCGACGGGCGTTTCTACAATTTGGCATTGGACACTGTTGACCCAGGAAGGGCAGCCATTACCTTACTTGAGGAAGATAGGGGGCGCTTTCGGACACCGCCTCTTAGAATGCTCAGGAAGACGGCTCCATATTTTCATAACGGATCTGCCCAATCGTTACAAATTGTGTTGCAACATTATATAAACGGAGCAGGGGAAGCTGGTCAAATTAACCTCAGCCGGGCGGAGCAATCCGACCTTATCGCTTATATGAAAACGCTTTAAAACTTATAGAACCAATCTTGGTGGTCTGTACATCACTAGCAATGAACAACCAAATTGGATGTATATTTTTAAATTTCAATACCGTAAAACCCTTTGGTGCCGTTGGGGTAAAGACCTTCGATGAGCAACCCACCTTTTTTGTCACGAACGATTTCCCGTAATGCTTTGAGGCTGTTTACTTCGGTTTTGTCCACCTTGGTAATAATGAAGCCTTCGCGGATACCGCTTTCTTTCAATTTACCGTTCCCAAGTTTGCTAATTTTGATACCCGTACCTAGTTTAAGGCTCTCTAGTTCTTTCCGGGAAGCGCGCTCCAGTTTGGCACCTAACCAATCGCTTTCATCCTCTTTGGGTACAGCTTTAACCAATTCGGTTTTACCGTCAGCATTACGGAGTTTGACCTCGAAGGTCTGGATTTTGCCTTTGCGATTAACTTCCAGGGCTACCTTTTCTCCAGGTCTTTTGCGACCTACAATTTCCATAAGTTCAGGGGTGGATTTGATAGCCTGACCCTCCACTTTGGTAATCACATCCCCCTTTTGGATACCGGCTTCTTCGGCAGCTGAATTCGGCATGAAATCAGCAACATAGGCTCCACAAATCACCGAAAGATCTTCGCTTTCGACCAAGCCTGCATCCACATCCCGAATTTGAATGCCGAGGAATCCACGCTGCACGGTACCGTGAACCTTAAGGTCCTCCACAACTTTGGTCACCAAGTTGGCAGGAATGGCAAAGGCATAACCTTGATAAGCACCGGTGCTGGACGCAATGGCGGTATTAATCCCAACAAGTTCTCCCTGAACATTGACCAAGGCCCCACCGCTATTCCCGGGATTAACCGCAGCATCGGTTTGAATAAAGGCCTCGAGGCTGGTACCTCCTCCCAAAATATTGATATTTCGGGCCTTGGCGGATACAATGCCTGCCGTTACAGTTGAATTTAAATTGAAAGGGTTGCCGACGGCCAAAACCCATTCCCCAATTTGAAGTTTGTCGGAATTGCCGATTTTAACAAAGGGCAAATCAATTGCTTCTATTTTGACCAAAGCGAGGTCAGAACTAGGGTCTTGCCCGACCACTTTACCGTTGAAACTGCGTTTGTCATTCAAAATGACTTCGATTTCGTCCGCTTCTAGGATGACGTGGTTATTGGTCACAATGTAACCATCCGCGGAGAGGATGACACCGGATCCTGATCCCATTTGGGGACCGCGCGGCATGATGTCTGGACCATTGAAAAAGTCCCGAAACATATCCATGCCCGGCGGAATTTCACCTTTGAATGAGCTTTGTGGGCTGCCTTTGGTCTTGATATGCACCACGCAGGGGGTTACTAAAGCTGCTGTGGTTACAAAATTGGGGTGCTCCACGATATGCTCAGGGAACCCCGTCAAACTGACAGGGTGGGTGTTTCCCCAATTGGCAGGATGCAAGGCAGGCCTTTTATTGAGCCCGTATACGATCCAAGCCCCCAAAAGGCTACCCAAGAAAGCTACGAGAATGGTGCCGCCGTATTGACGAAATTTTGACATGAGAAATATTTTATGAGTTTACCTATATTCTGTGAACCTTTGCTCAAAAACCGTGCCAAATCACAGAATTCACAGATTGAACGTTCCCCTTGCTCTGTTAGTATGTTTGTCCCTGTGCCTAAATGAGATTAACGGTCTATGCAATTTGAATTCTACAAATATCAGGCTTGCGGGAATGATTTTGTGTTGGTGGATTTGCTATCTACCGCTTCGTCTTGGGTGTCCCAGGCCCGGGATTCCGGGTTTTGGCACAATGAGGCAGCCATGCGATTATGCTGCGACAGAAGATTTGGTATAGGGGCTGATGGTGTTTTGCTTTTGTTGCCCGCCAAGGAATTTGTCGATGCCAATGATTCCTTTGGAACAGGAGCTGCTTTCTATTTGCATTATTTGAATGCGGACGGTAAGGAAGGATCGCTATGCGGAAACGGGGCGCGTTGTGCGGCTGCTCATGCCTTTCGAAAAGCCTATTTTCAGGGGACTCAAGGTATTTTCGTCGCAAGTGATGGCGCGCACCATGTGAGCCAAGTCGCTGAGGGGCACTATTCTTTGGGTATGAACGCCCCAGAGGATTGGAAGGTTATGGAAATAGGGACTTTTATAAACACGGGTTCCCCGCATTTGGTGGTTCCAGTTCGTGACCTTGTCAATTATCCGGTGGAAAGGGAAGGAAAAGCTCTTCGTGAACATTCCCTTTTCTTACCGGGAGGTACCAATGTCAATTTTATGGAAGTCATAGATAATAATCTATTGAAAATCAGAACTTATGAGCGGGGAGTTGAAACCGAAACTTGGAGTTGTGGAACTGGAGCAGTAGCTTGTGCTTTATTGTATATACAACAAAATACAGAAGACTTTGTTGATTCAAGGGCAGAGATTCATCTGAAATTTCGGGGCGGAAAAATGATAGTAACTGCGACGGTTGATTCTGTTGGTAAGATGGAAGGCATCGAATTAATGGGCCCCGCACACTGCTCATTCAAAGGATTGTGGATGGGATATTCGGTCACTCCTTGCGTTTGATAAATAGGTCAAAGACGAAATTTAACTTCTGCTTGCTCTCTCTCCAATCGGTTGACTAAATTCTTTTCAATATCTAATTATTATGACCTTAATTGCCTCCGTATCAGGAATCCGCGGCACCATTGGGGGGCATCCCGGAACCAATTTGACCCCAAGCGATATTGTTTCTTTTGTCAATGCCTATGCGGCATTGTTGATAGAACAGGGCCATGGTCGCAAAGTCGTGGTGGGTCGGGATGCCCGAATCTCAGGAGATATGTTGAACCGTTTGGTATGCGGTACCTTGATGGCTTGCGGCATGGACGTGCTTGATCTGGGTTTGACCACCACTCCAACCCTCGAAATGCAGGTGCCTCGTGTTGGAGCAGCCGGAGGCATTGTATTGACAGCCTCTCATAACCCAGAAGAATGGAATGCCCTGAAGCTTTTGGATCATCAGGGCTGTTTCATTGGATCAGACCAAGGAGAAACTTTACTCAAAAAAGTTCAAAGCGGAAAGTTTTTTTCCTTTGCGACGGTCCACCAGCTGGGCAAATATGAACAAGTTGAATCAGCCTTGGAGGCTCATATCCAAGATATTCTCGCCTTGCCCTTGGTAAATCGTCAAGCGATTGCCGCTGCCGGCCTGCATGTTGTGGTGGATGGCATCAATTCAACGGGGGCACTTGCAGTTCCCACCTTGTTGGCCCATTTGGGGGTCAGCCATGTGCATGTTTTGAATGATCAACCCCATGGTCACTTTGCCCATAACCCTGAACCACTTCGGGAACATTTGGATGAAATATGCAGCGAAGTGGTGGCGCGTAAGGCTCATTTGGGCATTGTGGTTGACCCGGACGTGGATAGGTTAGCCTTTGTTATGGAAGATGGTGAATTGTTCGGTGAAGAATATACGTTGGTCGCAGTTGCGGATTACGTGATGCGTCATCAACCTGGTCCTGCCGTTTCCAACCTGAGTTCCTCCAGAGCCCTTCGCGATGTGTGCAATCGGTATCAACAACCCTACCACGCATCACCGGTTGGCGAAGTGCATGTAGTCAAGGCGATGCGGGAATTTGGGGCTGTTATTGGAGGTGAAGGAAACGGTGGTATTATAGTCCCTGAACTCCATTATGGTCGGGATGCCCTTGTCGGAATTGCCTTATTTCTTACGCATTACGTAGTTCAAGGACTGTCTATGAGTCAATTGAAGGCTATCTATCCGTCTTATTTTATGGTCAAAGAGAAGGTGACTTTCGACCCGTCCGCCAACCCAGAATTACTCTTACAGCGACTGGCAGAGGCCTTCCCCAATGCTACTCATCATTGGTCCGACGGACTCAAAATTGATCTGGATGAAGGATGGCTGCACGTCCGCAAATCTAATACGGAACCCATTTTGCGCATTTATTCCGAGGCAGGTCATGCGAATGCTGCGACCGAACTCGCCGCCAAAGCCCGTCAAATTCTTGCGTCATGACCAACGATACCCCTCGCATCTACCTGGATCATTCTGCGACCACACCAATTCACCCGAAGGTTGCAGAGGCCATGACCGACATTTTGTATCGATGTTACGGGAACCCTTCATCCATTCATTTTTTGGGAAGAGAATCCCGCATCGTCATCGAAAAAGCTCGCAAAAGTATGGCGAATCTTTTGGGTTGCTCCCCAGCTGAAATTTTCTTTACCTCAGGCGGAACGGAATCCGACAATATGGCCTGCCGATGTGCAGTAGAAAATCTCGGGATACGCCGCATCGTTTCCTCTTCTTTGGAGCACCATGCGATAACCCATGTTTTGGAACAGCTTCATAAGGTTCATAGCACCGAAATATGTTGGTTGCCTAATAATTCCCAGGGCTTGTTGGATATGAACCAACTTCAAACTTGGCTTATAGAATCTTCGACCTTGGGTATTCCTACCTTGGTCACTTTGATGCACGGAAACAACGAAATAGGGAATATCTTGGATGTGGAAAAAGTCGCTACCTTATGCAAATCACATGGGGCCTTGTTTCATTCGGATATGGTACAAACCATTGGACATTACCCCTTGAACTTTACAGCCATGGGTTTAGACATGGCCAGCGGTTCCGCTCATAAATTTTACGGTCCCAAGGGCATAGGATTCATTTATATCCGCGGCGGAGTGCAATTAGGGTCCTTGTTAGCAGGAGGATCTCAGGAACGAAACATGCGCGGTGGTACCGAAAATTTACCCGGAATTGCAGGCATGAGCCTGGCTTTGGAATTAGCGGTTTCCACCATGGAGGAGCGGCGTGAACGTATCACACGCCTGAGAATGAAACTCAAAGAGGGAATTCGTAAAGCCATACCCGGGGCAACCTTCAACGGAGATGTGGACGGACATTCCATGTACCAGGTCCTGAGTGTTTCCTTTCCCCCTCATCCCAAAGGAGAAATGTTGCTTTTTCACCTTGATATTGAAGGTATTTGTGCTTCGGGTGGGAGTGCTTGCAGCTCAGGGTCTGAATCCAGGTCCCATGTTCTTAACGGTATCGGAATGGCCACCGATCGAACGGCAGTCCGATTTTCCTTAGGAGCCCACAACACCGCGAAAGAGATTAATCGTACCCTGGAGGTTTTGAAAAAAATTCTATTGTAACAATTAGTTTAATCAAAGGTATTCCAGGTCCCTTGACAGACCCATGAGGAAGGTCATGGTATCGATTCCATCAGCATAACGTTCAATTTCAGGGAATTGGCATTGACCGAATTCTACGGTATGATTACACCATGAATTCCACTGATCAAGATCAAAGCACATTCTAAACGTAGAATCTTGTCCCCATCGTTGGATAAGTTGATGCCCTGAGCAACATTGTATCGCTGGTAAATCATGTAGAATTTTATTTGCCAAATCTTCACCTGATTGATAATAATCAAAATGAAGAACAGCGAGGGGAGATGAAGCACTTTGATTTTGGCGCAGAATGACCGACCCATTATGGTAGAAAGGGGTTCTATCCAGCATATGCAGGGCCAATTGGTAATCTAAATTGTTACGATATCGGTAGTGCTGGCCTTCCCAAGGGTAGTGAACAAGTCCATCCAAAATATGTTCCGGGTTCATTCCCTTCGGGATGAGGAGCTTAGAGACATTTCGACAACCTTTGCCGTAATATAGAAAAATATCCTGACCTAGTCCTGCCCAATCTTCGGTTGATTCCTTTCCGTCAAGAATAGCAATGGAATTGCGATGGGATCTGAAAATATGAGGAATATGACCAAAATACTGTTCGAAATAGGGTAGGGTTGTGCTGGAACCTGTGGCGATAAGGGCATCCACGTTATTCACTTTTTGCACAAGTTCGAATCGGCTTTTCCATTCGGGTTGTAGCGCTAGCAAGCCTTGTATCGCCCAGGATATAAGGCAGGCATCTTCAGAAGATGCCTTGACTTGGGCTTTATGCCCCGCAATCAAGGTGCATATTACATCATGCAGACCCGCCAATGGAATATTTCCGGGAAGAATTAAACCGACTCTGGTTGAATTGATAGTCTTAGACTTTTCTTTAAGGTATTTGCACAGCCAGTGTTCTAAGTTTGCAGGTTGCAAAGCGTCCGCCCAAGCGTTAAGCGCATGCTCAAGCATAATAGGCTCAAACCATGGATTCTTTGCGGCTACTGAGGCCGACCATTCGTGCCAATCCGATCGAAGAATGGCCGATTTCATCCATAGTCCCCATTGGTGGAGGACTTTGGAAAGATTCGAAACCGAAGGATCCGATGGCATAGGGGGGGGTCTTTGTCGTAAATTTGGGACGCAAAATAGGATAGAATGGCCATCATGATTACCGACCAATGCATCAATTGTGGTGCATGTGAACCTGAATGTCCCAACAATGCGATTTATGAGGGGGGAATTTCGTGGAAATATGCCGAGGGAACTCAATTGAGAGATTTTGTTCAACGACCCGATGGTTCGGTGGTTCATGCCCAGGATCCCATGACCCCGGTGAACGATGATGTTTACTTTATAGTCCCAGACAAGTGTACCGAATGCGAAGGTTTTCATGAAGAACCACAATGTGCAGCGGTTTGCCCCGTCGATTGCTGTGTTCCGGATCCCGATCATAGGGAATCACGGACAACTTTACTCGAAAGAAAAAAATACCTTCATGAAGTGTAACATTGATTTTTTAATCATCCATTGAAAATCCTTCAAGAATTGTGATTTCAAATTCTTCTTTACGACGTAAAATTAAAGTCGGAATTCTGTTTGGTGGTAACTCCCGCGAAAGGGAGGTGTCTTTTGCAGGTGGTCGCACGGTGTATGACCTTCTGAACAAAAGTATTTTTGAGTCAGTACCTCTTTTTGTTGACTCTTTTGGACAATTAGTGGAACTACATTGGTCTTTTTTGTACAAAGGAAGTATTCGTGATTTCTATCCTTCTTCTCTATCGGTAAATTCCGTTTCGCGGTCGGATAATACCCCATCGCCAAACGCCGCCCCGCAAGGTTCGTGGTTGCCTTATGCAGAACAACGAGACGATGCAACTCAACATGCAGAATCATGGCGCAAGGCCATAGGCCAGCCTTTAGCATGGGAAGATTTATCCAAACGCATTGATTTGGTATTTATGGCCTTGCACGGAAAGAATGGAGAAGACGGTCGCGTGCAATCCATGTTGGATTTTTGGGAGATTCCCTACACCGGTTGTGGGGCTCGCTCTGCTGCATGGGGTATGAACAAAGTAGCTCAGCGCCAAGATATGTTGGCCAGTGGTTGGGATGTCCCCCTGCATTTGCTTATTCCCAGGCCGGAATGGGTTGGCCAAGATGCAGTTCAAAGGGAACGCTGGGTGTCCAAGATCAAAAAACAATTTCCAAAAGGTTGTGTTATTAAATCTGCAAATCAGGGAAGTAGTATTGGATTGTCACTATTGCGGTATTTGGATGAAGAGGCGATAGGGACCGCTATCAACAAGGCCTTCTTTACGGCCAGAATTCGCAAAGCCGAATATCAAAAGGACGGAAACCTTTCCTTGGATCGGTTGGCCGATTTTCGAACAGGTGTAGGTTTTCCCTTGAGGGATCGAGATAACGGGAAGGTTTGGTATTCGCCGCATGCCTGGGAACAATGGTTTCTGAATGATTTTCAAGGCGATGAATGCGAAGTGGAATCTTTAGATACCGAGACTTATGTTCTCGTGGAGGAAATCATTGCTGGCAAGGAATTCTCTTGCATTGTTCTCGAAAAGCCTGATGCAAATGCCTCAGCCTTACCGCCAACCGAAATTAGTTCTTCACAGGAATTTTATGACTACCGATCCAAATACCTCCCGGGACTAGCTCGCAAGAAAACTCCCATTGATCTACCCGAAGAACAGATTCATCAAATTCGTAGGGCATGTGAACGATTATTTAGGCAATTTCATTTTTCGGTTTATGCTCGCATTGATGGCTTTGTGACTCCGGAAGGCAGAATCCTTCTTAACGATCCCAATACGACATCGGGCATGATGCCTTCGTCTTTTTTCTTTCAGCAGGCTGCTGAAATCGGCTTGAGTCCATCGTCTTTTCTCACCTATATCGTGAGCGCCTCACTAAAAGCAAGATTGCAAGAGAATCCTGCATCCAATCGCTGCAGGAATTTATGGGAACAAATCAATCAGTGGATCGTCCATGTCATGCAAGAGCAGGGGGACTGTCGGCGCATTGGGGTCCTTATGGGTGGTTATTCATCCGAACGACATATTTCGGTCGAATCAGGTCGAAACATATATGAGAAAATATCAGCAACCGAAGGCTTTGAGGCGATTTCCCTTTTTCTAAGCGGTAACGCCGATGCTTGGAATCTGCACGAATTGCCCATGCATCTCCACCTGAAAGATAACGCAGACGATATTTTGGCAGGTATTCAACATTCCTCAGGACCGAAAGTTCTTGGGCAAATCCGGGAGGAATTTAGAGAACTGTTGGAGGTTTTTGCACCCAAAGCTTTGGAATATCCTAAGCCTATTGCATGGGAAGATTTAGCCAATCGATTGGATTTTGTGTTTATTGCCTTGCACGGACGCCCTGGCGAGGATGGTGCCGTACAATCCCGATTAGCAGCCCTTGGGATTCCGTACAACGGCTCAGGGGTTGCGAGCAGTGCACTGACGATTGATAAATATGCGACAGGGCAATTGCTTTTGGCCTCTGGCCTTAAGGTCGCTGATCAAAGGCGAATATCCTTGGAAGATTGGAAGAGTAATTTATCCAAACAATGGGTGTCTGAAAGAACTATTTGGCCCATGATTGCCAAACCTCTGGACGACGGGTGCTCGACGGCGGTTTACCAACTGACTTGTCTGGAGGATTTGGAGGCCTATGCTCAATTGTGTTTTCGTGAAGAAAATGATTGGCCTCTTGACGTGGCCAAATTGCTTCAAGTTCAAGGACCCCAGTGGTTTAATCGGTCGAATGCCTTTCTGCTCGAAGAATATATTTCGGCGCAGGAGAATGAGTATTTTCTGGAAATAACTGGCGCGATGTTGGTTCAAACGCATGAAGGGGGCCTTCGAACGTATGAGGTTTTTGAACCCTCCGAAAGCATCGCTGGAGAAGGTATTTTGAGCTTGGAAGAGAAGTTCTTGGCAGGTCAAGGCACCAACATCACTCCAGCCCGATTGGCTTCTGACCCCAAAGATCAGCGTCGAATTTTGGGAGTGGTGCAGGAAAACCTTCGCAAAGCCGCAGAAATTACCGGGGTAGAGGGTTATTGTCGAATCGACGCCTTTGTCGGTATCCCTAAGGAGGGGGATATTCGTGTGGTGATCATTGAAATTAATTCATTACCCGGAATGACGCCCGCTACTTGCATCTACCATCAGGCTGCCTTAGCAGGGTATACGCCTCATCAATTTATAGCCCGAATTATCACATTGGGATTCGAAAGATTTTTAAACCAATGATGTCGCCCGTCCGAAAATTTTGGTTGCAGTTTTTAGGCCTTAATTTGATTTTGGTCATCGGATTTCTTGCGGCATTGAACAACTATACCTCTCATGGGGAAGCCATTGAAGTACCTCAACTGGTAGGCAAATCCCTTGAGGAAGCCGAGTCCATCCTGGGTGAATTGGAGTTGGAAGCTGTTGTGGTCGACTCGCAATTTTCAGAAGGGCTTGCTCCAGCCTCTGTGGTAGCGAGCGACCCATTTTCGGGTTTCTTGGTCAAGAAAGGGCGACGTATTTATCTTACTTTAAATCTGGTAAACTTACCCATGGTTTCATTGCCCCAACTCACGGATTTATCCCTGCGTAAGGCCACCCTTGATTTGCAGAACAAAGGGCTCAAGGTAGGTCAACTAATTTATCAGCCGGATATTGCGCACAATGTCGTGTTGTCCGGTCAGCGGAATGGGTTAACCTTGGATTCGGGGACTCTCTTACCTCGAGGCACGACAGTAGATTTGGTGATTGGCATGGGCAATATGGACTCTTTGGTGGAGGTTCCATCCTTGATCGGCCTTACATTGGATGAAGCCCGTATTTTTTTAGCAGAATCGGCCTTGTCGTTAGGTTTGGTCAACTATCTGGGAGAGGTAGCTGATAGCAGCAAGGCCCAAATCGTTCGCCAACGTCCTATGCCGGGTGGCAATAAGGGTATGATCAAAGCGTTGGAATATGTAGACCTATGGCTGGCCGATTGACCAATCCTCATTGGATAGCATTGTTCTTGTGTATAGCGGGAATAATGGATGTTTATTCTCAGGAAAGTACTTTCCCGATACGGATAAATTCATCTTTACAGAATTTTCATAACAATACAGGACAAGGCCTTTATGCAGGGATTCAGCGATCCAGCGATACCCTTGATTTGCCATTTTTGGATGATTTCTCTTACGCGGGATATTATCCTGATCCTCACCTTTGGTCCGATCGTCATGTTTTCCGTAACAACGATATGGCCATACGACCACCCAGCCAAGGTTTTGTGACTTTTGATGGGCTTGATTCATCAGGTAGACCTTACGACAACAGTGCATTGTCTGCTACGGGTCGCGCAGACTTTCTGACATCATTGCCTCTACGGCTCGGAGCTTATACAGCAGCAGATTCTTTGGTTTTGACGTTTTCCTATCAGCCGGCCGGATGGTCCGAAAGCCCCGAACCCTCCGATTCGTTAATCCTAGAGTTTCGCTCGAATAGTGGTTCATGGAACCGGGTTTGGTTTGTGAACGGTTCAACCGTACAACCCTTTCGCTATGCAGTCATTGCTTTAAGTGATCCGCAATATCTCTACGACGGGATGCGAATGCGCTGGGTGAACCATGGATCTTTAACCGGTTTGGTGGATTGCTGGCATTTGGACTATGTTCTACTCAATTCGGGCCGAACGATGTCGGATACCCTATTCAATGATATTGCTTTGGTGCAAACCAACGCAACTTACTTGCGTCCTTACCGAAGCATGCCTTTAAGTCACTTTTTGGCGGATACTACCAGGTTCCTGAATCCAACTCATGGGGTGGGTATCGTGAATAACGGCGGCTCGGTGAGTTACAATCGTGCATACCGTGTTTTTGATCAAATATCCTCAGTTCCTCTCTTCACCAGTCCTCCATTGCCCTCCCTAACACTAGGAACCTTAAGTAGTTCAGTGTTGATTTTTCAACGTTTTGTGGTGCCTACTCCTGCTGGGGATAGCATGACTCTTCGGATTGAGTATTCGGTGCAATCGGCTGGTGACCGTTTAACAAGGAACGACACCATGTCGGAATCCGTCAAACTTTGGAATTACTTTGCCTACGACGACGGCACAGCAGAAACTGGATACGGAATTAACGTGATCGCAGGCTCGTGTGCCAATAAATTTTGGTTATCTAGGCCAGATACTTTGCGAGGTGTTTGGATGTACTTCACCCAGGCAGCGGCCAATGCTTCCAATGAGTTGTTTGTTCTTAAAGTATGGTCTCAAATTCAAGAAGGGGGAAGAGCTGCTACCGAAATTTTTCGATCTTCGATTCCATACCGTCCGAGATACGGGGACAGCATAGGTCATTTTCAATACTTTGCCATCAATCCACCCTTGGTGGTTCAGGATTCTTTCTATATCGGATGGCAGCAAGAAACCCCTGGTCTCATCAATATCGGGCTGGATCGTAACGACACCTTGGTTCGATACAACCGTTGGTTTAATACACAAGGGATATGGGAGGAATCCTCTATTGCAGGATCTTGGATGATCAGACCTGTAATGGGGGGGCCTTTCCGTTATCCGGCTCATGTAAAGCCGAATGATGCTTTGAGTAAATCATGGACGGTTTATCCGAATCCTTTGCCTAGAGAAAATCCAATAATCAGTATCGTAGGTTATGGGGTACTGCAGTCCATCCAATTATGGGATGCTACTGGTAGGTTAATGGAGCAGGTTCGATTAAATTCATCGCATTCCTTTGATTCAAATCAAGGAACTTACGAATTGGATCCTCAAGCGGGACCCGAATCTCGAGCAGTCTACCGATTTAGTATTCCAGCAAATGCCATGAAACCTGGTGTTTACGGATTGATCCTCCAAGAAGAGGGGGGTTCTATTCATCGTTGCAAAGTCCTTATTCCATAATCTTTATACCTATGCCTTCCACCACTTCTGCTAAGAATTCATCGCATTCGCTGACCGTGATGAACGAATTGGTCTTGCCCAATGATACCAATACCCTGAATAATTTAATGGGAGGTCGGCTCTTGCATTGGATGGATATATGTGCTGCGATCGCTGCCCAAAAGCACGCTAACCGGATTGTGGTAACAGCTTCAGTGGATAATGTTAGCTTCAACCGTGCGATTCGCCTGGGAAATTTGGTGAGTTTAACGGCACGGGTTACCCGAGCCTTTCAAACTTCGATGGAGGTCCACTTGGAGGTTTGGTGCGAGAACATCCCTCAGGGGATTCGACATCTGTGCAACAAGGCTTATTTCACCTTTGTAGCGGTGGACGACACCGGTATGCCGACCCCTGTACCTGAACTCGTTCCGGAAACAAAAGAAGATCAAGCGCACTTCGCAGGAGCCTTACGCCGACGTCAGCTCAGATTAGTTCTTGGTGGGCGAATGAAACCCAGCGAGGCCAACGAGCTACGCTCGATTTTTGAAAACAACCCCGATTAACCCAGTGGGTTTTGGATGGGCTAGTGGATAAAGTCACTATCCTTCAGTTTCGGGTTTAAGGAGCCTTCTTTGAGCAGAAACTCAATTTGCTGGGGCCCCATGCTGATATTGACTTTATGGGGCATCATAAGTCCTTTGCCGATATCTCTGTAGTCTGAAAAAGAGGTTGTGTTGAAAGCCTCTTTACCGTCCGGGCCTTTGGAGCTGCGGACCGTTTGAACCTTGAGCCCTGTGCTTAAATTGTAGAAATGACTTTCGGTATTTCCATTCAGGTAAGTCCAATCAAGCCTTGCGCAGAGTTCTTTATTAAGAATAGCCGCTCCACCTAATTTTAATTTACCATTCGATTGGGCAATCCATTCGATCTCTGGGCATGGGAGAGCATCAAGGGCTTGCTGAGCGGTCTCTTCTACGTCCGAAGATCTCTCACCTTGCATGCTCTTCCGGGAAAGCTTCCCATCCTTGTACAAATTGGAAGACATCACCATGGAGCCGTTCAATTTGACCGTGGTCAACGAGGCCAATGGTTTGCTTTGTTTGATTTCGACTAAATCCAAATTCATGCCCTGAAGGGTAGCTGACATAACCGTCCTTAAGCTTTTGACTTTGGACCATGCCTTGGCACCACCGGTGGCTTGGATATACTGATTCAAGACGGATTCAAGGGTTACGTTGGCCGGTAATTTGATGGCCGTGGGGTCCTCGGCTCTATCGCCATTCCAATCATACCATTCAATTCTGCCGTCACTATCCAAGGCTTTAAGCTTAGGGCCAATTTCAGCGCCTTTTCCAACACAAATCACAAGACAATTTTGAGGTTGAATCATTTTACGGGCCATTTCCTGAACTTTGGTTGCATCAACTCCGGCCAATTCTTGAAGATAATTACGATAGTAGGAAGGTGACATTTTGTAACGCTCCTGGTCAATGTAGAATCCGGCAATGGTTTGAGGATTTTGAAGGGAAATCGAAAAGGTTCCGTTAAGGTAGTTCAGCACTCCCTGCAATTCTTCGTTGGGGACTAAGGTGTCACGGATGCGGTTGAGTTCGTAAAAGAATTCACGAACGGCGCTATCGGTTACGGCATTACGAACTTGGGCAAAAGCACGGAATTGTCCAACCAATGGATTTCGGCTAAGGGATGAATAGGCCCCGTAGGTATAACCGTGCGTTTCGCGAAGGTTGTCAAAGAGACGGGCGTCGCTTGCACCCAGAATCGTATTCATCACCGATGAAGGAATAACTTCTGGAGAACCAGGAAAAAGTTGAACCGTGTTGGCAATGCGAATTACGGTCTGTACCGCCTCTGGTCGATCCACAACCACTATGCGTATTCCTTGTTGAGAAGCTGGAAGAGCGTGCTTTTGAGCGGGGACGCCTTGTTTAGGCCAAGCACTCAAATAGGTCTTGGTCAGTTTCTCCGCCGTGGCCCGATCGATATCGCCAACAATGGCCAGGTAGGCGCAGTTGGGCCTCAAATATTGATCCCTGAACTGTTCACAATCTGCCAGTTGAATAGACTTCAACCCCTTAGATGTCATAATCTCCCCATAAGGGTGATTAGCCCCGTACAAGAGTTTGGACAGCACCCTCTCGGCAATGGACTCCGCATTGCTTTTCTCAGTTTCGAGATTAGAGAGGTTCTGCTTGACTAAGCGCTCCAGTTCACTTTGCCTGTATTGGGGTTGGGTCAGCATTTCACTCATCAAGCCAAACACAGGTTCAACGTTACGACTCAATGCCGAAGCATATACTGAGCTGGCCGAAGTAGTGAGGGTGAGACCTAATCGGTCAACCGCTTCATCAAATTCTTCTTTGGATTTACTTACGGTACCGCATTTGATGAGGTCACCGGTGATGTTGGATACTCCGGCTATGGAACCTTCCAGGACCGGATCGTAGTCCCATACCAGGGATAAACTAATTCGAGGGAGCTTGCGGTTGGGGACTAAAAAGACTTTGAGACCGTTCTCCAATTCCCAGCGCTCGGCTTCAGCCCAACGAATCTCAGGAGCAGGTTGGGGAAGAGGTTTGCGGCTACGATCAAGAGGCTCTTCTGCAACAGGCTGGGGCATAGCAATTTTACCTTTATTCGCCTTGGATTGCCCTGAAGGTGCGGAATTGGCTTTGGTCTGAGCGGAGGCGGAAGAAATGCCTAAAATTTGAACAGGGGTATTGCCATAAGCGACGGCAAAGAAAACAAGTAAAATAGATTTAAATTTCATAACAATATTCACGAATAAAAGATTCAACGATTATAAACGGAAGGGCTTTATTGTTCTAAGGTTTTGGCTTTGGCATATAATACAGGGTAACCTGATTGGTGGGTACCAGATAGGTATTGGCTACGCGACGAATATCGGCGGCGGTCACTTTGCGAAACCGCTCAAATTCGGTGTTGATCAAATTGGCATCCCCATAAAAGAGTTCGTAGTCACTCAATTGCTCGGCAATACCTTGCACCGTCCCCATTTGAGCTACCCGATCGCTTTCGAGTTGGGTAAGTAATTTGTTCAGTTCCGATTGATCCACCACTTGCTCGCGAATAAGGCGGTATTCATCGCGCATAGCCTGGTCTAAACTATCCGCAGAGATACCCATATTCACGATCCCGTACATAATGGCCACCCCATGGTCCACCATGCCCAAAGAAAACGCTCCAACGGCTAAGGCTTTCTGTTGTTGATCTGCAATGGATTTTTGAAAACGAGAGGAGGCTCCTTGAGAGAGTAAACTGGTCAACATGCTCATCGGATAAAAATCAGGAGTTCCTTGAGCGGGCATTTTGAAAGAGTGCACGATGGCGGGCAATTGAATGTTATCATACACGGTATCCACACGTTCCGCAGTTTGTAGGGGTTCTGCCGGATTGGGACGGGGGATGGGACCTGTCGAGGCAGGAATAGGGCCAAAATACCGGTTGATCCATGCCTTGACCTGATCCGATTTGAAGTCTCCTGCGATGGAGAGAACGGCATTGTCCGGAACATAGAAAGTCCGGTAAAAATCCATGAACTCTTCACGCTTGGCAGAATTGAGGTGATCCATGGAGCCAATCACGGATCGACCGTAGGGATGCTCTAGAAAAGTACGGCGCATGGTTTGATCCAAAAGTCCGCCGTAGGGGGTATTGTCATAACGTTGACGACGTTCCTCTTTGACCACTTCTCGTTGAGTTTCGATTCCTTGGTCTTCAATTTTGGCATGGAGCATGCGTTCACTTTCCATCCACAATCCAAGCTCCAATTGATTCGCAGGCAATATTTCGAAATAGAAGGTTCTGTCATAAAACGTATTGGCGTTAAGCACCCCGCCATTGGTTTTGACCAATTTCATGTATTCGCCACGCCCAATGTTCTCGCTGCCTTCAAAAAGCAAATGCTCAAAAAAGTGGGCAAAGCCTGTACGGGCGGGGTCTTCGTTTTTGCTGCCAACCTTGTAGGAAACCGTGACGGCGACAATCGGGGTTGAACTGTCTTGGTGAAGAATGACTTTGAGCCCGTTAGCAAGTTGATATTTTTCGAATTCGATAATTTGGGCCTTGCTGGGGTGTAGGCCGAGCATGAAACCTGAAATAACCAAGATCAGCATGATAAACCGAGAGGTCATATTTTTCAAGGAATAGAGACTATGGTGCATTTTGTTTTTGGATTGAGGGTCTGTGAATTTTATGTGTCCAATTTCATTATCCACCCGCGGGTGTCTTGTGTTTTACCGGTTTTAATATCGTCCAGCATGCGCCCCAACATGTTGGAATACGTGCGGGTTTCCAAGGTTGGTAATTCCAAGCGGCGTTCCTGAACAGTGATGCTCGAAATTTGGGCAACGGTAGCAGCCGTTCCCGTTCCAAAGGCATCCTTAAGCTCCTTCCGGTCGTATGCGGCTACGACTTCATCGATGCTAATTTTGCGAACTTCGACCGGGATACCGGCTTCAATGGCTAAACCAAGGATACTGTCACGGGTTATTCCTTCCAGGATGGTACCGTCCGCAATAGGGGTCACCAGCGTGTCTCCAATCTGAAAGAACAGATTCATGGTCCCTGATTCTTCGATGTATTTCATTTCTTTGCCATCCAACCACACCAATTGATCATAGCCAGCTTCCCTGGCATGTTTGAGTGGTAACATTCCAGCGGCATAATTCCCGGCAACTTTCGCAAAGCCTGTTCCCATCGGAAAGGCTCTGACATAGCGATCCGAGACCTTAACATTCAAGGGCGCAGTATAATAGTGACCCACCGGGCAATTAAAAATGATGAAGCGATAAGCATCCGATGGGCGGATCCCCACATATTCATCGATGGCATACATGAAGGGCCGGATGTACAAGGAATACCCAGCCTGGTGGGGAACCCATTCCTGATCCAATTCGAGGAGAGCCTTGAGCCCACCAATAAAAATCTCCTCCGTAACAGAAGGCATGCAGAGTCTCCCTGCTGAGCGTATCATCCGGCTCATGTTGTCGTATGGTCGGAAAATCTGGACCTTACCTTTTTGATCCCGGTAGGCTTTGAGGCCCTCGAAAATGGATTGCCCGTAATGCAAAGCGGAAATGGCAGGGTTGGTCGGTATTTCGCCATAGGGCACGATGCGGGCATCTTGCCAATGCCCGTCCCTGTATTCGGCTACGAACATATGGTCTGCAAAGACTTTG
>VHAW01000018.1 GCA_016872225.1 Sphingomonadales bacterium
CTGTTGGTTCATTGTCAATTGGATAGCCTTAACAAGGATGAAAAAAATATATTTCAAAAAGTTAATTACCAACAAATTCAGAATCGTGAAACCTCCACGCTTCGGCTCACAGGGACTGACCCTTCTAACCTCAAGACCTCCCTCTTTCACGGTTCCCTCAAGACTTCGGACGATCAATGGATTTTGGATATTGATACCCTTAGGGCCAGTGTAGGAAATCAAGTTTGGGCTTCTGAGGATGGAGGTAAAATTCGGAAATATGGGAAAATTTGGGACTTGGATTCCGTCACCTTCGTGCATGATTCGTCCAGACTCATGCTGAACGGCTTGATCTCCGACAAGCCTGGAAACCAAGTTAAATTAGATATTCACCACCTGAGCCTGGAACAGGTCATGGCCGTCTTGGGCCAAAAAAATCGTCTCTTGAACGGAGTCATCAATGGACAAATTACGGGGGACGGTATTTTGAATCAACCCAACTTCACCGGTGAGCTTCGAATTCCTCAAATTCGGTTAGATAGCATCGTTTTGGGAGATTTGACCATTCAATCATCCTTTCTACCACAAACCAACCGCCTTGTCCTCAATGCTCACCTGGACGACCAATCCAAACAGCCAGCTTCTGTAACCGGCTGGTTACAAACCAATGAATCCAAGATCCCTTGTGACCTTAGTGTCAAATTGAACGGAGCTCCCCTACAACTGCTAGAATTGGTCTTGCTGCCTAAATTGGACAGTATACGTGGTAATGCTAATTCCGATATTCGGCTCACCGGTAGCCTGAGCGAACCTCAAATGAGAGGAACCCTAACTTTGAATGAGGGTCGTCTTCGAATTCCATATCTCAAAAACAGTTACCAAATTACTGGATCTGTTCGCATTGAACCCAATCAATTTGTTTTTGAAAACAATGAAGCCTTCGACCAAGATCATGGGCGTGTCAAAATATCCGGCTTTGTTAAGCATCGCAACTTCAAAGAATGGACCTACCGATTCCAAATGGATAGCGCCAAGAACCTTTTGGTACTCAATGAACCGCGTTTGCTCAAAGGAGATTATTACCATGGCCTGGGTCGTATTAACGGCCGCAGTCTCATTTCAGGGGATGAAAAGTCAATTCAAATTCAGGTAGCCGCCGAGGCCGTCAAGGGAAGTCGTCTGGTCATTCCTTTGGATGATCTTAATGAGGAAAGCGCCTATGATTTCATTCGATTTAAACAGCATAAAGCGGAAAGTACCACGACCGTTAAAAATGACAACGAACAAACGGTCTCCTTGAGTGGTCTGGAACTTAATCTGGGCCTCATTCTTCCCCCTGAATGCGAGGTCAGCCTCCTTCTAGACCGACGTTTCGGCGATCAAATCAAAGGAACAGGAAACGGAAATTTGAATCTAACCCTTACTAGAGAAGGCAGCCTAACGCTGACGGGGAATTATATTTTCGAACAAGGCCATTATTCTTTCAATCTTGTGAACCTCGTCAACAAAAATTTTGAAATCAAGAGTGGTGGCCGGATTGACTGGAATGGCGATCCATATGCAGGAAACATGCAAATTGAAGCCGTGTACAAGCAAAGGGCCTCGGTTCGAAATCTTCTGGGCAACACCCTTATTAGTCAGACGGATAACCGTAACATCTTGCCGATAGAAACCTATTTGAACCTCTCGGGCCCCATTCTGCAACCCGGGGTGAAATTTCGCCTCAATCTACCAACCATTAACAACAACCCCAACGATGTCCTTGTACAACAAATTACCCGAATCAATAATAACGAACAAGAATTAAACAATCAGGTCCTTGGTTTATTGGTATCCGGGCAATTTATTCCTTCTGAAAATTTAAATTCTACTAACCTAGGACTATCTACAAGTGCAACTGCCTTCAATTCAGTCACGGAAATGTTGACCACCCGGCTTAGCAATCTTCTCAATAACTCGCTTGGAGGTGGAGTCAACTTTGGGATCAATTATCGCGGAGACTTGGGCACGGGTATCTTGAATTCCGGGAACAGCCCCAACAATGCCCTTGCAGACAGCAACCGAAGAGACTTCAACGTGGCCTTGAACACAAGCTTGTTTAACAACAGGCTGGTTATCGATGGAAACCTGGCCATGGGTAACAGTCTTCAAGTGAATTCACGCAACATGGCTGGAGAAATTAACCTAGAGTATCTCATTAACCCCAGCGGAACGATACGAGCCAAGGCTTTCAATCGTCCAGACGATGGCATTCTCTTCAACCAAAGTCAAAACCTGAATTATCGCCAAGGTATCGGGATTACCTACAACCGTAATTTTAATCGATGGACTGAACTCCTACGAAAAACCCCCCGTCAATGACAAGGGTTTCCATTTGAATTCATTCCATTCTTAATCTTTGCTTTCGAATCCTTCCTCGGAACCCGCTTGTTCCTCAGGAGCCGCAGAAGCATCCTGAACTTTAAGCTTGTTCGTGGCTTCCCGGGCTGTCTTTTTTTCACCAGCGAGGATTTGTTCGCGCAAATCCGATAGCGCACTCAGCTCACCCATGATCCCAGAGTCATTGGAACTGTTTTGTTTGGTCTTGGCCTGGTATTTGGCCACTTCCTGCTCTTCTCCAGAACGTTCTTTGTCTTTGGCCTCCTGCCAAGTTCTGGCGTGGGAGGCCACAATGCGACGATTCTCCTTGTTGAATTCAATGATTTTGAAGTCGGCTTTGTCCTCTAAACGGAGCGATTTTCCGTCAACTTGTTGCAATTGTTTCTTGGGCACAAAAGCCTCTACACCGTAGGCAAACTGAACCATTCCCCCCTTTTCATCCGTGCTGACCATGGTGCCTTGATGGACAGAGTTCTCGAAGAAAATAGTCGAGAATGTATCCCACGGATTTTCTTCAATTTGTTTGTGACCCAAGCTTAAACGACGAGCCTCGACATCGATATCCAGAACGATCACGTCAAGCATTTGATCCTTCTTCACAAATTCAGAAGGGTGGTTGATTTTCTTGATCCAGGACAAATCGCTCACGTGCACCAAACCGTCCACCCCTTCACCAAGTTCCACAAAAAGACCAAAGTTGGTGAGATTACGAACTCTACCGGTTAGACGGGTGCCGACCGGAAATTTCTCGCGGATGGTAATCCATGGATCCGGCGTGAGTTGCTTGATGCCTAAAGACATTTTACGCTCCTCCTTATCAATGGATAGGATAACCGCTTTGACTGTCTCCCCTTGTTTGATGAAATCCTGTGGATTGCGTAAATGCTGGGACCAACTCATTTCAGAAACGTGAACAAGGCCCTCTACGCCAGGGGCGATTTCAAGGAATGCGCCATAATCCGCTACAGTCACGACTCTCCCTTCAACAATAGAGCCTGACTCCAAATTCGAGGCCGCTGCTTCCCATGGATGAGCCGTCAATTGCTTCATACCAAGGCTGATGCGTTTACGTTCATCATCGAAATCAATGACCACCACTTGTACTTTGTCGTCCAATTTGACCATTTCCGAAGGATGGGAAATACGTCCCCAACTCATATCGGTGATGTGAAGCAAACCATCGACACCGCCAAGATCCACGAACACCCCAAAGTCGGTCATGTTCTTGATGGTACCTTCCAGAACCTGCCCTTTCTCCATCCGGCTCATGATCACCGCTTTCTGGGCCTCAATATCGCTCTCGATCAAAATCTTGTGCGAAACGACAGCATTCCTGAGAACCGGGTTGATTTTGACCACTTTGAACTCCATAGACTTGCCGACATACTGATCGTAGTCGCGGACAGGCTTGACATCAATTTGCGAACCGGGAAGGAAGGTTTCAATACCGTCAATTTCGACGACCAAACCACCTTTGGTGCGGGATTTCACTTTGCCTTGAATCACCAAATCCTCTTCATGAGATTTGACAATTCGCTCCCAGGCGTTCATGACCCGAGCCGCTTTGCGGGATAACAACAAATGACCATTCACATTCTCGCGATTGATGATCAGAACCTCCACCTCATCGCCCACCGAAAGGTTGGGCATATCCCGGAATTCGGAGCGGGCCACCATGCCATCGGATTTGAACCCTATATTGAGGATGACATCCCTCTCGGAAATGCCTGCCACCACGGCTTTCACCAGTTCATTGCTCTGAACTTGCTTGAAGCTCACAGAGTACATGGACTCCATACGACCCCTTTCTTCGGAGCTGTAGTTAGTGTATTTACCAGAGCCTGAGCCAGTTGACCAGTCAAAATCGGCCAAGGGGGATTCGGATGCCGCTGAGGCAGAATTTGGTGTAAATGTTTGGTTTTCAGTCATTTAAGTGGTTTCCTTCCTGCTTTGGTTAAAAGCGAGCGCAAAGATAACCCGAATGCTCTGATTTGGGCCACTTTGCTTGGATCATCTTGGAGCAGTTCTATCCTTAAACAAAAGAATTGAAAGGGGAATCGTTGCTAAATTTCGGTCATTTTGACTGTAAATACTGATGTAAGCGGCCAAAATGACTGATTATTAAGGCGAAATTCAATTCGAAAACCATGGCAAGAGATTTGAGACGATGAGGGTATGAACAGCGACAAATTCACCGACAAAGTCAAACAATGCCTGCAGGAGGCCCTTCAAGCCATGGAGTTAGGCCGTCAAGACTCAATTCAAACCCCTCACCTTTTGGAGGCCTTGTTCGAAGTGGACGAGGCCTGGATGAGGAGCTTAGTTCAGGAATTACCAACGAAGGCGGACGATATCCGGCGCAAGAACTTAGCCCATCGCCAAGCATTGCCTGCCAACCCCAATACCAAACCCGCTCACGACGCACCCGTTCGCTTGGATGCCCTGGCCAACCAAGCCTTGGTTAAGGCTCAGGCCCATAGCCAGGCCATGGGCGATCAGTTTTTGGGGATGGAGCACTTGCTTATGGGGCTTGCCGAAAATGCCGATGCAACCGGAGAACTTCTCCGAAACTGTGGCCTAAGTTCCACCTTTCTCCACCGTTTATTTATCAAACTTCGCAAAGGACAAACCATCATGGAGGCTTCTAAAGATACCGAATACCAGGCCCTTGCCAAATTTGCCCGAAACCTCAATACCCTTGCTGCCGAAGGCAAATTAGACCCGGTGATTGGCAGGGATGAAGAAATTCGGCGTATCATACAAATTTTGACCCGTCGTACCAAAAACAATCCTTTGCTCATCGGGGAACCCGGAGTAGGCAAAACAGCCATCGCCGAGGGCATTGCTCAGCGCATCGTGAAATCGGATGTTCCCGAAACCCTCAAAACCAAGGAAGTCTATGCCCTGGACATGGCAGCATTGGTTGCAGGAGCCAAATACAAGGGAGAGTTTGAGCAAAGGCTCAAAAGTGTAGTCCGCGAGGTTACCCAAAGCGAAGGACAAGTCATCTTGTTCATCGACGAGATCCATACCCTGGTGGGTGCCGGAGGGGGCGAGGGGGCCATGGATGCTGCCAATATTCTCAAACCGGCCCTGGCCAGGGGAGAATTGCGGGCGATCGGTGCAACCACCTTGGACGAATACCGGCAATATTTCGAAAAAGACAAAGCCCTTGAACGACGATTCCAGCAAGTTTTGGTGGAGGAACCTGACCGTGCAGACGCGATTAGCATCCTTCGCGGCCTCAAGGAGCGCTACGAAAACCATCACCGTATCCAAATCCGCGATGAAGCCATCATCGCCGCCGTGGATTTGTCCGAACGCTATATCCCCCATCGTTTCCTTCCTGACAAGGCGATTGACCTGGTGGACGAAGCTGCATCTCGGTTACGCATTCAAATTGATTCCATGCCCGAAGCTTTGGACGAGCTCAATCGCAAACTCATGCAGCTCGAAATTGAGAAGGAAGCCATGCTAAGAGAAAACAACCAGGACAAGGTCCAAACCCTTGAGATGGATTTGAACAGTATTCGTCACCAGGCCGATGAACTCACTCAACGTTGGCAAAGCGAAAAGAAAGTGGTCGAGCAAATCCAACAATGCAAACTCAAACTGGAACAACTCAAGTTACAAGCCGAGCAAGCTGAACGAAGTGCCGATTATGGCCTGGTTGCCGAAATTCGATACGGAAGAATGAAAGCCGTCGAAGAAGAGCTGAATAGCTACCTGGAACAACAAAAAAATGCCGAAGTCGATGGCAAATTGCTGCGAGAAGTTGTTGAATCCGAGGATATTGCCGAAGTAGTCGCTCGATGGACCGGAATCCCCGTGCAGCGCATGTTGGAAAGTGAAAAAACCAAATTGCTCCACCTCGAAAAGGAACTACACCGCCGTATCATGGGCCAAGACCAAGCCGTGAAAGCGGTTGCCGAAGCGGTCCGTCGAAGCCGATCCGGCTTGCAAGATGAGGGCCGTCCGGTGGGAACTTTCCTTTTCATGGGCCCCACTGGGGTGGGTAAAACAGAACTGACCAAAGCCTTGGCCTTGCTGCTCTTAAACGATGAGCAAGCCATCGTCCGCATCGACATGAGCGAATACCAAGAAAAGCATAGTGTTTCTCGCCTTATCGGATCGCCTCCGGGTTATGTCGGTTACGAAGAGGGTGGACAATTGACGGAAGCGGTACGCCTTAGGCCCTATTCCATCGTGCTGCTGGATGAAATTGAGAAAGCCCACAGCGATGTGTTCAATTTGCTTCTTCAAGTCTTGGATGAGGGTCGTCTCACAGACAACCACGGGCGCACTGTGAATTTCCGCAACACCATTCTGATCATGACCTCCAACCTTGGAGCAGGATTGGAGGCCGAGGATGAACTTGGATTGAATATACCGGTCTCCAAGAACCTCGATGCGCTGCTTAGAACCCGATTCCGACCAGAATTCATCAACCGCATCGACGAGGTGGTCGAATTTCATCCCCTTGCTTCGGAACATCTTCGGGCCATTGTGACCTTGCAATTACGTGAATTGCAAAAGCGGTTAATGAGCCGTCAGGTGCAGCTCAGCTACACCGATGCCGTAGTGGATTATTTGGCCCGTAATGGATACGACCCTCACTACGGTGCACGCCCCCTGCGACGCCTCATCCAAAAAGAGGTCATCAACCGCCTTTCGACGGCTTTGATCAGCGGAGAGGTGCATACCCCGGACGCCATTCTGCTGGATTGGTTTGAGGAAAGCGGCTTGGTGGTCCTGCCCAGTTCCTCGGTAAGACTGGAAAATCTGGAGCAATAAAAAACCCAAAGCTGAATTTTGGCATAATTATTGCGTAATTCTGGATTTGGAACGAAATTTACCATAACCCCCATATCCATCATGAGCCTGTACGAAGACGATTCCGAATTTATTCCCATCATGTCCTTCAACGAGGACGAAGACGGCTCCTTGGCCGAGGTGTACAAAGAACCCATACCCATCCTGCCGCTTCGCAATACTGTGCTCTTCCCGGGGGTAGTCATCCCCATCACGGTAGGACGGGACAAGTCCATCCGGCTAATCCGCGAAGCCAACAACAAAACCAAGACCATTGGGGTCATTTCGCAACGCGATACCTCGGTGGAAGATCCCGGTGCCGATGACTTGCACCCCATTGGGACCCTTGCCAAAATCCTCAAAATGCTGCGCATGCCCGATGGCAACACCACGGTCATCATCCAAGGGCGGCAACGATTTGAAATGCGAGAGGTGGTGAAAACCGAGCCTTACCTCAAGGCCCATCTGTCACCCAACCCTGATCTCTTGCCACATCCCAAAAACAAGGAATTCAACGCCTTGATATCCACCATCAAGGATTTGGCCCTTCAAATCATCCAACTCTCCCCCAACATCCCCAGCGAAGCTGCACTAGCCCTTCGTAACATCGAAAGTCCTACTTTCCTAGTCAATTTTATTGCCAGCAACCTGAATATCGATGTAAGCGAAAAACAAACCCTGCTGGAAATTCACGATCTGCACGAACGATCTACCAAAGTCTTGGAATACCTACACAAGGAACTCCAGCTTTTGGAACTCAAAAATCAAATCCAATCCAAAGTCAAAACCGATTTGGACAAGCAACAGCGGGAATACTTTTTACATCAGCAGCTCAAAACCATCCAAGAAGAATTGGGGGGAGCCACCCCCGATTTGGAGGTTCAAAATCTCAAAGAGCGCGCCAAATCCAAAAAATGGAACGAGGCAACCCGCAAGCATTTTGATAAAGAAGTGGACAAACTCCTGCGCATGAATCCGGCCGCAGCCGATTACAGCGTAGTTCTCAACTACGTTGAACTTCTGTTGGATTTACCATGGGATACGGTAACCAAAGACCGCTTTGATTTGAAAAAAGCCCATAAAATTTTGGACGCCGATCATTACGGTCTCGAAAAAATCAAAGACCGTATCCTGGAATACCTGGCGGTCCTTAAACTCAAGTCCAACATGAAAGCCCCCATCCTCCTTTTGGTGGGTCCTCCCGGGGTTGGTAAAACCTCGCTGGGCAAAAGCATCGCCAGGGCTTTGGGCCGGGAATATGTCCGTATGAGTCTGGGTGGTGTTCACGACGAAGCTACCATCCGCGGTCATCGCCGCACCTACATCGGTGCCATGCCGGGTCGCATCATCCAAAGCATCAAAAAGGCTGGATGTTCCAACCCTGTTATGGTTCTGGACGAAATTGACAAAGTTGGTCATGATTTCCGGGGTGATGTTTCATCAGCCCTGCTCGAAGTTCTGGATCCGGAACAAAACAACGCCTTCTTTGACCATTACCTGGAATTGGACTACGACCTCAGTAAGGTACTTTTTATAGCCACAGCCAACAGCCTGGCTCCCATACAGCCGGCCTTGTTGGATCGTATGGAAATCATTGAAATTAACGGGTATACCCTCGAAGAAAAAACAGAAATCGCTCGCAAGTATCTGATTCCCAAACAACTGGAAGCCCACGGTTTGAACCGCAACGATTTGCGCATTCCGCCCCCGATAATTCGGCATCTCATCGAGGCCTATACGCGGGAATCGGGGGTGCGTTCCTTGGATAAGAAAATTGCATCCTTGGTACGGGGTTACGCCAAACTTAAAGCCTTGGAAGAGCCGTACGAAATGCAAGTAGACCAAGAAAGCACCACCCGCATTTTGGGGGTTCGGCAGTTTGAACCGGAACTCTACGAAAATAACCACCATGCGGGCGTTGTTACCGGATTAGCTTGGACCTCTTCGGGTGGCGATATTTTATATATCGAAAGCAGCCTAAGCCAAGGCAAAGGAAAAATTAACATTACGGGCAATCTGGGCGATGTCATGAAAGAATCGGCCAGCATTGCCATGGCTTATATCCGTTCCCATGCCAGCGAATGGAACATCAAACCCGAACTTTTTGAACATTCGGATATTCATATCCATGTCCCCGAAGGGGCCACGCCCAAGGATGGGCCTTCCGCCGGGGTCACCATGTTGACCTCTCTTTTGTCAACCTATACGCAGCGCAAAATCCGCAAAAAACTGGCTATGACGGGTGAAATCACCCTGCGCGGTAAAGTTCTCCCGGTTGGGGGAATTAAAGAAAAGATTTTGGCCGCCAAAAGAGCCGGTATTTCCGAAATCATCCTTTGCAAAGGCAACCGCAAGGATGTCGAAGAAATCAAACAAACCTACCTCTCAGATATGACCTTTCATTACGTCGATCGGATGGAGGAAGTCGTTTCCCTGGCCTTGCTAAAGGAAACCATCCCCAACTGCAAAGACTATTCCCAGTTCTACCGGAACACGACCCAAGCCTAGGTGAAGGGATTGGTTCTGGAGTCCCACGGTCAGCGGGTGATGGTCCGCTTGAGCTCGGGTGATCATGGGGTGGTACAGGCCACCCTTCGCGGGAAAATTCGCCTCCAAAAACTCAAATCCACCAACCCGGTTTGCTGCGGAGATGTGGTGGATTTGTGTTATCAACCGAGCACCAACGATTGGACCTTGGAGGGCGTGGAAGAGCGACGCAATCATATGGTGCGCAAGGCCACCAACCTGTCCAAACAGACCCATGCCCTGGCCGCCAATCTGGATAGGGTCTGGGTGGTTTGCTCCCTTTTTGAACCCAAGTTTTCGGGGGGATTTGTAGATCGAATCGCCTTGACCGCAGCCGCTTTTGAGATTCCTTGTCATTTGATTCTCAATAAATCCGACCGTTGGCACGCGAAAGACCGGGCCGTCGCTGAGCATTGGCGAGAGGTGTACGCCGCCGCAGGATTGGAGGTCTGGTTCTGCTCGGCGTTGAGCAGGGACGGCCTTCCCGAATTAGCTACTGCCATGAACGAAGGCACCCAGCTGTTGACCGGGTATTCCGGTGCCGGCAAAAGCAGCCTGATCAATGCCCTCTTTCCTGGATTACAAGCCGCAACCGGTACAATTTCCGAATCCAGCGGCAAAGGAACCCACACCACCACCACCGCCACCCTCTACGAAACCGGCACGAATACCGCCGTGATTGACAGCCCGGGCATCAAGGAATGGGGAATCTTGGATCTGGAACCTTACGAAATCACTTATCACTTTCCTGAAATACGGGAATACGCTCCTCACTGCCGTTATCCCAATTGCAGCCATACCCACGAACCCTCCTGCGCTGTTCAGGAAGCGGTTCGAGAGAACCGTATCCACCAAGAACGTTTCGTCTCCTACCTCAGTATTTTGGCCAACGACGATCAATACAACTAACCCCCATGCGCTTGTTGTTACAAAGGGTGAGCCATGCCAAGGTCGCTATTGATGGCCAAACCCATGCCTCCATTGGACCCGGCCTCCTGGCCTTGGTGGGGATAGAACCCGAGGATACGACCGAAGATTTGAAGTACTTGGCCGGGAAGATGTTACGGCTTCGCATTTTCGGCGATGAGGAAGGGCGCATGAACCGTTCGGTTCAGGACATCGATGGAGAGTGTTTGGTGGTATCCCAGTTTACCCTTATGGCCGATACCGCCAAAGGTAACCGACCGGGCTACAGCAGGGCAGCTCCCCCCTCGGTGGCCGAACCCTTGTTCCTGGAATTCCTCTCGATCTGCCGTGAAGCCTGGCCAGGCCGTATTCATGCCGGGATCTTTGGGGCAGATATGCAAATCACCTTGCTGAACGATGGACCGGTAACCATCGCAATGGACAGTCGGGAACATGGTACAGAAAGCACTCAAAGACATCCAAAATAACAAAAGATCTCTAAAAATTGAATAATCGACGCCCAGCCATGGATAACCCCAACCCATCCCTCTTCGCTGACCCTCAAGGCCTCCAAAACGCCCAAAACCAAGTCCATGCCTGGATACAACAATACGGCGTAAGATATTTTGACCCCTTAACCAACAACGCGGTACTCATGGAGGAAGTCGGCGAAATGTCCCGCATCATGGCCCGAACCTACGGAGAACAGTCCTTCAAGACTGGGGAATCGGCCGAGCAATTGGGCTCGGAAATGGCGGATGTGTTATGGGTTCTGCTTTGCCTGGCCAACCAATGCGGTATTGACCTTGAACATGAACTTCAAGAAAACCTAGCCAAAAAAACATCCCGCGATCAGTACCGGCACCTTGACAACCCCAAACTGAAACCTTAGTTACCCAAAACCAGGTCCTCGCCCACCAAGCGTCCAAAAACCGGACAAGCATCAAGCTGCGCACAAAAGGCTATATCCTCCTCCAGACCGGCAGAGGCCAAACGGGCATAATGCGACGATAAGCGTATAGCCGCCTGCAGGTCATGCCGATGGTTGAGCCATAAGGAGCGCGCAGCCTGTACCCGGTCGTCTTGGACCCTGTACCTTCCCTGCTCGTCATTCTGCAAGAGATGCTCTGTGCAATGCTTCCCCGCCAATAGACCATCGGCCAAGGCGCCGGCCAGCAGGGTATCCTCCCAAGAGAATTCGTTCTGCCAACCCGAACACAGAAGAACGGTAGGGCAAGGTTGGCGCAAGAGCTCTTGAACCAAGACCTCCAAGCCCAAAAAAGAACCCACCAAAATTTCGACCGCCCCGGCCTTCTTCGCAGCCCACAAGGCCCGTGTACCGTTGGTAGTGGTCAGGGCAATCTTGGTGCCTCTGAAGCGCGGTTCCCTAAACACCAAAGGCGAATTTCCGACCTCAAAACCAGGCGCTACCAATCCTTCCCGTTCTGCGGCCGGAATAAAACCCTGTTCTGCCAAAGCCAAACTTTCTTCGGTGGTCAAAACCGGTCGAAAGCATCGAATACCGTTGTGGAGGCCTGCGCAAATGGCCGAAGTCGCTCTCAAAACATCCAATACCACCACCCGAAAACCTTGAACTTGGGACTCGCCCAATTCTTTAGGAGTGAATGCCACTTGCAATGCCCATCCTCCATGAAAGGTATTAACGTCGCGCATTCGATGCCTCAAATAAAAGGAGGACGAACCAGGCGAGCGCTCATAAGGCGATCACGAATATCAATCTTCACCGTTTGTCCCTTGACTGCATAGGCAGAAGCGACATAACCCATTCCAATCAAACGGCCGGTGGATATGGACTCCGAACCGGAGGTCACCTTGCCAATGGGCTCCCCGGTCTCGTTACGGATTAGGTAGCCCTGTCTTGGGATGCCTCTTTCTTCCATAACAAAGCCCATCAATTTTCGAGAGGTCCCTTCTGTCTTTTGTTGCAACAAATATTCTTTGTCCACAAAGTCTTTGCTGAAGGAAGTGATCCAAGATAAACCAGCCTCGATGGGTGAGGTCTCTTCATCGATATCATTCCCGTACAAACAAAAGCCCATTTCCAAACGAAGCGTGTCCCGGCAACCCAGACCGCAAGGCAATAACCCATGCGGTTCCCCCGCCTGCATCAGCGCATCCCACAGGGCCTGAGCCTGCTCCGCTGGAACATACAATTCAAACCCGCCGGCTCCGGTATAACCCGTGGCCGATACCAAAACAGAACCCAAATCGGCTATCGTGGCATAGGTAAAATGGTAGTACGCCAATCCAGACAGATCCGAATTGCAAAGCGGCTGCAAAATATCCAAGGCACGAGGACCTTGCAGGGCCAACAGCGCCATGGTTGACGAACGGTCTTCCAAGACCACGCTTTGATCCGCAGGCAAGTGTTGGCATAGCCAATCCCAGTCTTTGCGAAGGTTGCCGGCATTAACCACCAGCATATAGGATTCAGGGCCAAGGTGATAAACCAACAAATCATCCACCAAGCCCCCCTTACCGTTGGGCATGCAGGAGTACTGCACCCGGCCCGGGAACAAAGCGGCGACATGGTTGGAAGTTATCTTTTCAAGGAAATCAAGGGCACCGGAACCGTTGACCATAAACTCCCCCATATGGGATACATCAAACAGGCCGCAGGCCGAACGAACCGCCAAATGTTCTGCCTTAATCCCGCTGTAACTAACCGGCATATCAAAGCCGGCGAAGGGAACCATTTTGGCATTGAGGGCCAGGTGGGTCGAATGCAGCGGGGTGGTGCGAATGGGGGTGGATTCCATCATACTTTGGGAATATCGATGAACGACTTAGCCCTCAAAAGTACATTCAAGACCAGACTTATCTTTGAGGTCAAAACACCAACGCCCATGCAATTAGCGGAAACCCTGACTATCCCCCCCTTGGCCACCGACCTAGGCCTTGAAATCATCGGAGATTCCACCCTAAGAATCACCGGCATTAATGAAATTCATAAGGTAGTTCCCGGTGATTTGACCTATTGCGACCATCCAAAATATTATACCAAAGTCCTGGCATCGCAGGCCACGGTCATCCTGATCAATGCACGGATGGATTGTCCACCCGGAAAATGTCTTTTGCTATGTAAAAGCCCTTTTGATGCCTACAATGCTTTGGTAAGACGGTACAAACCCTTCTCCAATACTATGGGACACAGTTACTATGCCGGTCATGATGTGAAAATTGGCGAAGACTCTGTCCTGATGAATGGCGTTGTGTTAGGAGATAGGATACGCATTGGTAAATCATGCGTGATTCATCCCAACGTGGTGTTGTATTCCGACACCATTGTGGGAGACAACGTGGTCATTCATGCAGGTACGGTAATTGGTGCAGACGCTTTTTATTACAAAAAACGACCGGAAGGTCACTACGACCGGCTCTTTAGTTGCGGCAGAGTGATCATCCACAACAACGTTGAGATTGGTGCGGCATGCACCATTGACAAAGGGGTCTCGGGCGATACCATCCTTGGCGAAGGAAGCAAATTGGATAACCAGGTTCATTTAGGACACGGGGTGGTCGTGGGAAAGAACTGCCTTATCGCAGCACAGGTTGGAGTTGGTGGCAAAACACGAATTGCCGACGGGGTATGCCTGTGGGGCCAGGTGGGAGTTCAAAAGGACATTGACATCGGTCCAGGGGCCAATGTTCTTGGGCAATCAGGGGTCACCAAATCCATACCCGGCGGTCAAACTTACTTTGGAACACCCGCAAGGGAGGTCCGCGAAGTACACCGTGAAACCATCAGTTTGAGACGTCTTCTGGACCCCAAGGAAGACGAACAGAAAACAAATTAAAATTTGTTATTAATTTTCAAAGAGGAACGAAGCATGATCCTCCGCGGTGAGGCGAAAACTAAGGCGATGCCAAGGGGATGGTCCCCATTGTTGCACAGCCTTGCGATGGTCCATGGTGGGGTAACCTTTGTTCCTATTCCATTGATAACGAGGAAATTCATGATGGGCCTCTATCATTAACAAATCTCTGTGGGTTTTGGCCAAAATACCCGCTGCGGCTATGCTGCAAAATCGACCGTCACCTTTGATTTCGCATCGATAAGTCACCTTGCGCCAAGGAATAAAACGATTCCCGTCAACCAGGATAATAAGCGGTGTTACCGTTAACCCATCAAGAGCCCTGTGCATTGCCAATATGCTGGCTTGCAGAATGTTTATTTGATCAATCTCCAAGGGACTGCAACAACCTACCGACCAAGCCAATGCGCCATCACGGATGAGTGCAGCCATGGATTCACGCTGACTTTGGTTGAGCTTTTTGGAATCCCGTAACATCGTCCAATCCTTAGCAGGATCCAGAATCACTGCCGCAGCCACCACAGGGCCTGCGAGGCAACCCCGACCTGCTTCATCGCAACCAGCCTCTCCATGTTCCGCTACAATGTACCCTTTCGGTACAAGCAATTTCGTCTGGTCCATCAGCAATCTCTCGAGCGTTCTCGTCAAAGATCCCCTTGCATGGGACGCAAAAGAATTTCCTCGAATACTATACGAGGCGAAGCGTTATAGGCGTGAAGAATGGCCTCCGCCACATCCTTAGGAGGCATAAGGCGATCCTCAGGCCATGAACTTTTAGCCCAAGAATCGGTGTAGACGGCCCCGAGTAAAATTGCAGAAACCGCGATGCCATCGCTAAGCCATTCAATCCTCAGCATTTTGGTCAGGGCTAACAAAGCGAATTTACTGATGCAGTACGATGCGCCACCGGGATAGGCTTTGAGGGAAGCTACAGAACATAAGGTGAATACATACGGCCTGTTGGATTGACATAACATCGCATGAAAGGACCTGCTTAAACGGTAAGCGCTGTACACATTCAGGGCCATAAGGTCTTCCATTTGCCCATCTGGGGCGTTCAAGACCGAATCCGAAACAAAGGCGCCTGCATTATGCACTAGCAAATCCACTTTCGTGGTTCTTTCCCGAACAAATTGCGTCATGGCCTCACAACCCTCAGCCGCGGCTAAATCAGCGGAGAGGTAATGAACGTTATTGCACCTGCTCATCCAAGACAATTGCTCTGCCTTCGTTCGGCCGCAGCAATATACCTCCCATCCCATACGATCCAAGAGTTCGACTACCGCCAAACCAATTCCACGGCTGGCACCAGTGACTACGGCAATTGCATTGGGGTTGGCTCCGTGGGTTGTAGGCATATATACTTGGTTTTGGTTGGATTTTCAAATGTATGCGCTCAAATGGTCAAAGCATGTAAATTTGAGAGGTAAATGGACACGATTCTGTTCCATTTTGGCCTGACTCCCACTACTTCCCTCCTTCGGATGACCTTTTTCTATCATTTCGGACGCTACCTGATGATGATGCGCCAAATGCTGCGCAGGCCAGAGAATGGGCGAATGTATTGGGAAGAAACTGTACGACAAATGTCCTCCATCGGATTGGGGTCGGTAGGAATCGTTGCCTTTGTGGCAGTGTTCATGGGTGGAGTATCCGCTGTCCAAACGGTCTATCAACTGGTAGCTCCCTATATTTCCCTGACCGTCGTGGGTTCGATTGTAACCAATTCCAGTATTCTGGAATTAGGGCCAACGATCACCTCCTTGGTCCTTGCCGGCAAAATTGGCTCCAACATAGCCTCTGAGCTGGGCTATATGCGTAGCTCGGAACAAATCGATGCCCTCGAAATTATGGGAGTTAACCCTGTGGCTTACCTGGTCGGACCCAAGATGGTCGCTTGCCTCACCATGATTCCTCTTCTGGTCATTACCTCCATTTCCATGTCTATCCTGGGGGGCATGGTCATCTGTCAACTCACCGGACTTATCACTTACGATCAATTTATCGAAGGAGCTAGATCCAGCTTCCTTGCCTACGATGTGTTTTTTGCGATGTGCAAGGCGGTCACCTTTGCTTTCTTCATTTCCTCCGTTTCGGCCTACCACGGGTACCATGTTCAAGGCGGAGCTTTGGAAGTGGGCAGAGCATCGACCAAAGCGGTGGTGTATTGCTGTGTGCTCATCCTTTTGGGGGATTATGTGCTGGCTCAGTTGTTGTTATGATGCTTCGAACCGGTTTGAACCTCATAAGCAAGCAATGATCCGACTACAAGGAATATCCAAACGATTCGGAGACAAAGCCGTCTTGGAAGATATCCACGCCACCTTCCTTCCGGGCAAGGTCAACATGGTGATTGGTGCCAGTGGTAGCGGAAAATCCGTTCTTATGAAAACTATGGTCGGTTTAGTGAAACCCGATGCAGGTCACCTCTATTACCAGAACTTGGAACTTGGGGAAATGGATATGGAACAGCGCAATGAATTACGACAAAAAATTGGTATGCTTTTTCAGTCAGCGGCCCTCTTTGATTCCCTGACCGTGCAGGACAATCTCCTTTTCCCGTTACGGATGTTCCACCCAACGCCCAGCGCGGAAATGCTGACAAGGGTTGCCTATTGTTTGGAACGGGTAGGACTGGCCGGAACCGAAAAACTTTTTCCCTCTGAACTCAGCGGCGGAATGAAAAAGCGCGTTGGGATCGCCCGTGCCATCGTGTTAAAACCCAAATTCCTGTTCTGTGATGAACCCAATTCAGGACTAGACCCCAAAACCTCCATACGCATTGACCATCTTATTCAGGACATCACCAGCGAATTTCAAATTACGACGATTGTGAATACCCACGATATGAACTCGGTCTTGGAATGTGGGGAACATATCATTTTTCTTAACAAAGGTCGCAAGACCTGGGAAGGCGACCGAGATCTCATTCTGCAGAGCGACAACGAGCCGCTGAATGAATTGGTTTATGCGTCTCGATTCTTGCAACAATTCCGCGAAAAAGCGTCTTAATCTTGGTAGGACCTGGGGGCTGGCCTATTTTTGGGGCATTCCGCAAAAGGCGGTCAACCCCATCGTATGAGCATACTTGTTAACGAACATTCCCGAATTTTGGTTCAAGGCTTCACCGGCACCGAAGGAACCTTTCATGCCGGTCAAATGTTGGAGTACGGCACCCAGGTTGTCGGTGGAGTGACCCCCGGCAAAGGAGGGACCGAACATTTGGGGAAACCGGTCTTCAACGACGTTCGTTCGGCAATGGAAGCAACGGGCGCCAACGTCTCCATCATCTTCGTGCCTCCCGCCTTCGCTGGGGATGCTATCATGGAGGCGGCTGATGCCGGCATTCCGCTGATTGTTTGCATCACCGAGGGGATTCCCACTTCGGACATGGTCAAAGCAGCGGCGATGGTCCGCCGCAGGAACTCGCGGTTGATCGGTCCCAATTGCCCCGGCATCATCACCCCTGAGCAAGCCAAAGTGGGCATTATGCCCGGCTTTGTTTTCAAGCCCGGCAAAATCGGGATTGTCTCCAAATCCGGTACCCTGACCTACGAAGCTGCGGATCAAATTGTCAAAGCGGGCCTGGGGATTTCAACCGCGATCGGTATTGGCGGTGACCCCGTCATTGGAACCTCTACCCGCGAAGCCCTGCAATTGTTCATGAACGATCCCGAAACAATGGGCGTTGTCATGATCGGAGAAATAGGAGGAGGCATGGAAGCCGAAGCCGCTCGCTGGCTGCGTGATGCCGGGAACCCCAAACCGGTCGTGGGCTTCATTGCCGGACAAACCGCTCCCCCTGGCCGCAGGATGGGTCACGCTGGGGCCATCGTCGGTGGCAAAGACGATACTGCCGAGGCCAAAATGCGCATTATGTCCGAATGCGGCATCCATGTCGTCGCATCACCCGCGAACATTGGCCAAACCATGGCCAGTTTAGTCTAGATTCTAATCCAAATTATTGCTGGGCACGACGTTGCCTAAAACTCTGTATTTTTCGCCTTGTCATGAGAAACTGATTGGCACTCATGCCAAAATCTGATGCCTTGGCTTCAAAGATCAAAGGATCAAGTACTGTTAACGGCACCTTGATGTTAGCGGAAGTAGTTTTAT